>JAISKQ010000058.1 GCA_031260865.1 Prevotella sp. | reverse complement strand
AGAGATCGACTTTCTTTGGGATGTACTCAGAAAACGTCACAACGAATCGCTGCTCGCGACGCTCGACATGAAACTCGAAGAGTCCATGTCCTCCGCGAGCCTGAGCGACGATGACGCAGCGAAGCGACTGAAAGCGCTGGGAGTCGCATAGCGTGAAAATCGAATATGTTGTTTAGGTGATGGAGATATAGTAGCATAATAATTGATAAAAATATTTAACCAAAAAAGACTATATAGATATTATATGATCTTTTTTCATTTTCATCAATTTCATTGATCATATTTGGTTTGGATTGTTCTTACCATAATTCTTCGCTTTTAATACTAAACAATGACATGTTTGTTTGCTATTATTGGATATTTATTATCTTTAAAAATATTATTTAACTCATCTTGGCTTCCAAATTGCAAATCATCTTCTGTATAAGTAAAATTATAAAAATCTATCATATTTCTGTATTTTTCAATTATTTCAAATGTATCCTTCTCATATAAGTTTTCTGGTGCCAATATCATTGATTTTATTATAATATTTTTTACATTTATATCTGAATATTTTTGTTGTATTATTTCATCTACACCATTTCTTACATAGTTAATTAAATCATTTTGGAATTTTTCTATATTATTTAGGATAATATATTTATAAGTAATTGATTCTATAACTGCTCTCAGCAAAGTTTCCTTTGTACTTAACGGTTTTGCTTCTATTAAATATACAATTATTCTTTTTTCCTCTCTTTTTATGCCTACTAAATCTATCTCTCCATATGGATTATTATGTAATCTCACTTTTAACGGTGTCTGTATATCAATAATATCAAAATCATATGGATTGTACTTTGACGATGCATACCATAATTCTTTGCATAAGTCTTTTTCTCTTAGCAAATTATCTTTGCCTTGTACAACATATCCTTTTTTACTCTTTTTACTTTTTTTTCTTATTTCACCATCAAATTTATAAGGCAATTGAAATTTATACTCAGTCATTATTTTTTCTAAAGTATGAATAAAATAAGTATCGTTTGTTCTTTTTTCATAACTAAAATCTTTAGGAATTTCATCAACATTGGAAAATTTTTTAAAAATATTTTTTATTTCTTCCTCTGTAAACTTGAAAGGTTTATTTAACTTCTTTACTTCTGTTTGATAGAACATTTCATTTATTTCCATTGCATATCTCCTTTTCTTCGTTATCTTCTAGCAAGATAACTTTATCATATTTTTCTTTTAATAACTCTTTATTAATTGTATGTATTGGTATTATACCATCATATTGTAAATTATTCAATATTGTATCTCTTGCAAAATCATCTGAATGTCCTGATGTGTGAATATCTGGCAATATTGCAACTCCCATTTTTTCTAATGCAGTTAAAAATGCTCTTGTTTTTCCATTTTCATCAAATTCTTCTTGTTTATAATTACTCCACATAGACCATATGAAACAAGCATTGCTTAAATGTCCTTTTTCTTTTAATTACTTTATATCCTCTATCATACTGGCTTTTACAGTTAAAGTAAATTTATTTGTACTAAAATCAAATTGATATTTTAATGCTTCTGTGCAATAGTTTTTAAATTTAGGGTTTTGGCTATATTTTTTTCATAATTTAATGGAATATAACTATATACATTTTTAAACGCTTTTGGATTCGGTATTTTATAATCATATCTATTAAGCAACAGTGTATTCATACTAGCCACAGGGTACGTTGGAGCCGAGGACTGACAGACGCGGCGAGGCGACCGTCCGAACCCCGACATTTCAAGTGAGCGGACCGAACCCGCGCAAGGCGGGCCTGTCTGCCGACAGGCAGGTCAAGCCGTTGCTTTGCCTGACGGCTTGCTTTTCCCGCAAAAAACGCTTCCATCCTTCGGAATCCCGGCGTAGAATCGAAGTTTCCGTTGGTGCGGGGGTTCCTGCGGCGCGAAAAGTTGGCATAAAGGATATTACCGGAAGCTGAGGATGGACGCGGCGGAACGGAAAATGCAGCTTATTCGCCCTAT
Organism: Prevotella sp.; assembly: GCA_031260865.1. Classification (GTDB taxonomy): domain Bacteria; phylum Bacteroidota; class Bacteroidia; order Bacteroidales; family Dysgonomonadaceae; genus Dysgonomonas. The sequence continues at coordinate 6,477 of JAISKQ010000058.1, read as the reverse complement.
CCATTAGTGTTTTTCCAACAGTTATTCCTCGTGTTGGGTGTGTAGCATATGTGCTAACTATAGTAATTCCTTTAGTAATTGGACGAAGATGATAATTCTCACGAAATTTTTTTGCCTTCTCTGTGTCAGCCTTTTCAAAATTATCCCAATCATTTTGTGCTTTTTTGCATTTTTTATAACATCATCAATCATATTTGTTCCCCCTTTATTTCTTCTATTTTCTTGTTGTGCTCAATATCCCCCCAAAAGAACTTAGCATTTGATGTTTGCAATTTTGGCAATAATTTCTTTATTTCTTCTTCCGTTTGTACTTGTTTTTCTTTTTGCTGCATATCAAATAGTATCCATATCTCTGGATTAGTAAAGTCTATATCAATAATATCACTATCACTTTTACTTCCTCTTCGGCCATATTCTTTTCGTTTTTCTACCACATTTGTAACCATATTTTTAAATTCATCGCTTAATCCATTTTTAACGTATGCACTCATGTCTTCTATGTGTTGTATAACTCCCGTTTTTTCATTTACAATAGCACTTTTATTGCATTTAAGTTCAATAAATATTAATTTATATTTATTATTTTTCATTTTTTGTAATGCTAGCATATCATATCTGCCACCTATTGCCATTTTTTCGTTTTCTTCTGTTTCATTACTTTCATCTTGTGGCTCTACATACTCCATGTCAATTACAATAAAATCATTAAGTAGTTCTTTATATTTAGCACAATATTTGCCTTGTGTAGGAAGTTCTAGATCTTCTTTTCCCTTGTAATAGCTATCAAGAAAAGTTTTTCCTGCATCAAATAATTTTTGTGACAATGATTTATAGCTCAGCTTTTTTGTGCTATAATTTGTTATATCTAGCGGTTGAAATTCTTTTTTATTGTTTTTTAATATAAACTCTGGCTTTATTCTTTTATATTCTATAGAATTTACATCCTCTATGTATTTTGCATTAATTTTTTCTAGTTCTTCTTTTCTTTGTGAATTTTGGCTAGGTGCTGATAAATTTCTTAACTTTATTTTTAACTGATCATTATCATTTAGTAAGGTCAATAGTTCTCTCCCTTTATAATAAAAAGTTATTCTGTTTTCTCGTAAACAATAATACACATCTTTATACTCCTTTTCATCTCTTGTACGTTTAGTGAATGTATCTATAACTGTTGTATGTTTTTCGTATAACTCACCAAGTCCGTTTCTTATTTCTTTTTTACTCATATTTCTACCTCCTCCATATCTTTTAGCATTATAACATTACTATAAATTTCTTGCAACTTGCTTCCATTTTTTATTGGAATTACTGCTAAACTCCAATTTTCAAAAAACATATATATTTCTTTTACTTCATTAATATTTACATTCTTCATAAAACAACACAGCCACAGGGTACGTTGGAGCCGACGACTGACAGACGCGGTGCGGCGACCGTCCGAACCCCGACATATCAAGTAAGCGGAACGAACCCGCGCAAGGCGGGCCTGTCTACCGACAGGCAGGTCAAGCCGTTGCTTTGCCTGACGGCTGCTTTTCCCGCAAAAAACGCTTTCATCCTTCGGAATCCCGGCGTAGAATCGAAATTTCCGTTGATTCGGGGTTCCCGCGGCGCGAAAAGTTGGCATAAAGCATACTACCGGAAGCTGAGGATGGACGCGGCGAAACGGAAAATGCAGCTTATTCGCCCTATCCATACAGCCGAAATCGCAACCGTCGCCATTTGCATTGAAACCTCGGCACTACTTCAAGACGCAACCGTCGGCTTTAGATGATGCGAATAATCCACCTACTTTAAAGTAGGTGGATTATTCAAGCAAGCACTAATTTGTCTTCAAGATACGTCTTTAGCTTTTTAGGAAGTTGCTATGGTTTATTTGAATAATTCACATTGTATCCCCTCGTATTCTCTTAACCTCATCTCTCTAACTTCGTAATAGCGCATATCTTTATAATCCATACCGTTTTCACTGAATTTTAGCCAATCAATATCGCCATCAGAATCAAGAGCTACATTCGAATGATATCGATTCAACTCCCTTGTACACCGCTGTGCTTCTTCAAACGTATGATATATATTATTATGCACACGATACTTCTCAATCATGCGATCATCCTCATCCACCACATATCTCACCGCATATACTCGTCTCCATTTGCTTCTGAACTTCATGCAACTGGCGATAAAGGCATCTTCATATTCTTCAATTTCTTCGTCTGTAACCGTATCGTCGTCGAATTCTTCCAGCCTATTTAAATGGTTCCTTAAAAATTCTTTAAATTGTTGTGATTTTTTGCAAGCCATTTTAATACCCATAGTCATCATTAAATATTAAGTTATTTTGATAACACATCAAACTGTTCGCCATCTTCCAACAATGTCAGCTTTTCGCCTGCGATATCGGAGAAAAGCTCTGGTGCATCGGTGTGAATCGGTATCAGGCCGTGCTTGGGTTGTAGCGTTTCGTATAGTGTGCGCAAATCCTCCGGCGATGCGTGACCGCTCGTGTGCAGCACCTCAAATTTATATGGTGCGAGAAATTCAACAAGACGATCATTTTGAGCATCACCTTTAAGATAACCCGTCCACATCGAATAGATGATTTTGCCTCTGCCGCGATAGCGTTTGAGAAACTCGCGCCCCAGTTCGTTTTGCCTGATGGCCATACAAAAGCCATGTGACTCCATAAGTTCGTCAAGGTTCGACGCGTAGCTGTAAACATGGTTGAAATCGTAAAAACTGGAACGCTTGGCGTGACGTTCCCGCACGGTTTCAAGCTGTAGCTTCTGGTAGGTATCGCAGACGAACAGACGATTCCGCGTCTGTGCCGCATGGTAAAGCACGCCGAGGCGGTCGATGTTTGTGGACGAGCAGAGCACAAAGACATATTTATTTTCCAGCATCAGCTCTTCCACTTTTTGTTGCAATTCAAATTCGCTCATAGTTGCGGCGTCGGTACGAGAAATCGTCGTTCCTTCGCAAATCAGCCAGTCGATATCGGATGCGTATTTTGCGAGCATTTTAAGTGTTTTGCCGCCGCGAACGCCATATAGTCGGAAGTCGCCAGTGTGTAAAATCAGTGAGCCGTCAGCCTCGATGAGAAACATATATGCGTCAAATGCGGAATGGTCTATCATCAGCGGTGTCACCGTTATTCCACCAATGCTGATTTTATCCAGTGCGCAGAATGTCTCCATTCTTTCAATTGCGGCCAGATCATGACTTTTCATCCTTTTTGCGCAGTTCTCATGGATGACCTTTGCTGTTGCGCCGATATAGATTGGAATTTTCAGCAGCACATCGCTGATGCGTCCGGTGTGGTCACTGTGGTAATGTGTGAAAAACAGTGCGCTTTTCGAGCCATCGCCAATCGTAAGACCGTCGATTGGGGATGGCGACACAGACGCGGGATTATTGCCGGGTAAATCCGCGCCAAAATCAATAAACACCCGGTCGTTTCCAGCAGTGATTTCCGTCACACAACCGCCGATTTGGCGGGTTCCTCTGTGGATAGTGATTTTCATTGGATAGATCCTCGTTTCATATCATCTGGTTTGCCGCTGTAAAAGGTCGCGGTTTTCACCTTAAAATATTCATTCATTGATACCGATACGCTTTTCTGTTCTGAATATTTAAGGCAAAATTTAAACACCATGCCCCAAAAAGCGCCGATTCCGCGTTTTATAGATATGTCAAGTGTCGCGCGTTCGTCTCCTGTTATTTGAATGAAATCCTCCAGGTAAAATGTTAAAAAAGTTTTAACTGGAGGGATGGAGAAAACGTCGTTGCAAAATATAATGTGTCCGAAAAGTTCATCATCCGCAACACTTTCCATACACTTATCCCAATACGCACGGGATGTCGAACCAAATTGGAAGTCTTTGAAGTGCGTATATTTTTCTGCAAATTCGTTTTCGATTTTTTGTAAAACATCCTCTGTTTTCATACGGGTCTCCATAGCAACAACTCCTTTGTAAGATTATGCGCTAAATCCCATGCGGCGTATCGACGATGTGGTTGACGCAAGCCTAAGTGACTCGAAATCGTCAGCGACAAGCGTTTTGAAAGCTTTGTCAGGTATTCCAGAAGTGTGAGCTTTTATCAGTCTCGAAGCCTGTCTCATTCGCGCTTTTTCAAGCAGATTACGCACATAACGTCCATTACCGAAGTCTGGCACTTTCGATGCGGTTTCAAATATCGGCAGTAATTTTTCGCGGACACCAGTGTCGAGCTTTAACCCGGTTCCGTCTGCTAGAACACCGAGAACATCATAAAGTTCGCTTGGCGAATAGTCTGGAAAGTTTACATGGAAACCGATTCGACTGCGAAGTCCCGGATTTTTCTTTAAGAATTCTTCCATTTTATCGGGATACCCTGCGAATATTACGACAACATTATCCCGTTGATTTTCCATCTCCTGCACAATCGTATTTATGGCTTCATCGCCGAATGACCCGCTCTTGTCGTCAACAAGAGAATACGCCTCGTCAATGAATAGCACTCCGCCCACAGCCCGCGAGAACGCCTTTTTGGTCTGTACGGCAGTCCAACCGACAAATTGTCCGACCAGATTAGAGCGTCCCACCTCCACCATGTGTCCGTTCGTGAGTACGCCATTCTCCTTGAGAATTCGTGCGACAATCCGCGCAACTGTTGTCTTTGCGGTGCCGGGATTGCCGCTGAACACCATGTGCATAGCCGGGCGATTTTGTGTGCTTCCGTCTGCGAACAATTTTATCGCTTTGTGAAAGTCGAGGATTTCACGAACAAGCGTTTTTGTTTCAGATAATCCGACAAGCCCATCAAGTTCGCGTATCGCGTTGCCGATATGTCCGTTAGAGGCGACCGACATTGTTTGAGCCGCAGCACCATACTGTTTAAATATATTTTCTTTGAGATGCTCGTCAAGCCAACAGTCAAATATGGTGCGTAGCTCGCCTGCGGTATAGCCGGTGTCGGGCTTGATTTTTGTCATGAGTGAAGATGTTGCTTTAACGGCTGACTCACGACAAAGCGCACACAGAAATGTTCGAGCGTTGTCGTCGAACATTACTGCATCTTTAATATGAACAAACGACACACCGTCCATCGCCTGAAAAAATTTTTGACGAAGTTCCGTCGAATCCAATGAAAACAGGAATATTGTCAACGTCGTATTCTTGAATTTCATCATCGCCTTACACACCTCTTCGGCGCGGCTTTGATTTCCAGTCAGATAATTTTCGCGGTCATCAGTTGCTTTTTGGACAGAAATAACGACGGTGCCGCCTTTTTGAAGTTTGTATATTTCATCAAGCCTCTCGCCAGCATACTCTTTGCAGATATCGACGTAATTTATTGCACAATATCGATTGTGTGCAAGACGTTTCACACCACATAATGAAAGGATGAGCGCCTCAGCTTGGTTTTTCGCGTCATCAAGGTTGTCGGAGGAAATGGTGTAATGCACAGGATGACCGGGCAACCATTTCTTACGCCGCACAAGCTTTATTCGAGCAGTTTCATCGACGAGTGTTTGAGGGACGGGCGCGGTAACACTTGATTTTTTCGCTTTATCCGCGAAGTACTCGTCAAAGTCGAAACGGTGGAAAAGACGCTTGTTGCCAAAATGCTCCAACCCGAGCTGTTTCATTACCCTGTCACTGTTATTGACAAAGTTGCAGTGAGTAGCTTCCTCGATGAAGGAGCAGAAGTCAGTTGTCGTGATCTCGGTTATCAACGTTATCTCACCATTGAATGCACACGCATGCAGGCGTTTTTCCGCTTCACGCCGTACATAGCCTTCGGATACATCGAGGTCTCGGCAAAGAACCGTGAGTATAGACTGCCCCACATCAATTCCAATAAAACTGACATGGCATTGGCAACAGCTTCGGTGCGATGTCTGATCTTCATTGGCTAATTGTGCCCGCCGAGCGAACTCTCTGCGGCTTGAATTGCTCACCTCTCCGTTGTTGTCAATGAGTCGGGCGTCTGTGGTGACCGTGACCTTGAAAAATCTCATACAACACCTCTAGTGCATTTATACATATTTAAAATCAATATATGTTAAATATACATCAGAGTTTTTTATCTGTCAATAGGCAAATGCAACGGCTAGGATGAACGCATTTAAACTATTAATCATTGTAATATAAAGACTTATTGCCGATGATGACGGTTTTTGTAATACGAAAAAAATCTACGGTGGGGCGGATTTTCATAGTGGGGGGGCACCCGACGCATTTTCCACGGAAACGCTGGTGATGTGGAAAATTGAACGATACACAGGGAAAAGAAGCAGTGGCGGGGAGGATTTTCGTAGTAGAATTTACCTGTTGTCGGGAGGCGACACAAATGAAGGGGCTCAGGCTTTACCTTGAAACCACGATGTTCAACTATTATTTTGACGACGAACGCGACGGTCATTTGTCCACCGTCAAACTGTTCGAGGCCGTTGGCGCGGGAAAATACGAAGGATATACATCCCGATACGTT
>JAISKQ010000043.1 GCA_031260865.1 Prevotella sp. | reverse complement strand
ACGTCCTGCCGTATCTATAATGACCAGGTCATTGCCGTTTTGTTTCGCTTGCTTGATACCGTTTTGGGCAATCTGCACGGGATTCTTATTCCCTTCTTCAAAGTAAACAGGAACATCAATTTGTTCCCCCAGTATTTTTAACTGCTCGATAGCAGCAGGACGATAAACGTCTCCTGCCACGAGCAACGGGTTCTTACTCTTTTTGGACTTCAACATCTTGGCAAGCTTTCCGGAGAAGGTAGTCTTACCCGAACCTTGCAGACCCGACATTAAGATGATGGCGGGATTCCCTTTTAGCTTGATGTCGGTGGCCGTACCGCCCATCAGCGAGGCAAGCTCGTCATGCACGATTTTTACCATTAACTGTTCAGGTTTAACGGCTGTAAGCACGTTCTGACCCATCGCTTTTTCCTTGACAGTTTCGGTAAATTGCTTTGCCGTTTTATAGTTAACATCGGCGTCCAGCAAAGCACGGCGCACATCTTTGAGGGTTTCCGCTACATTTATCTCGGTGATTTTGCCTTCACCTTTCAGGATCTTAAACGAACGTTCTAATCTACTACTTAGGCTTTCAAACATATTGTATGGTTGTTATTTATATTCAAATTTATACAGGTGCACAAAGATATAAACTTTTGGTATAAAGTGAAAAACTCGCTGTTGTTTTTCTTCTATCCATACTCATAAATACGATATCTTCCATGTTAAATTGGGGTTTTCCCTAAATACTATACGTGAAACTTGGTCTTGAATTATAAGAAATAAGTATTACTTTTATTGCTTCAAAACAAAAGGACAATGGATAAAGATATTGACGCGCTGTATTATAACGCTGTGGACTTGCTGAAAGATATGATAAGCACGCCGTCTTTCAGCAGGGAAGAACACAATGTGGCTGAAATCATATCAGTTTGTATGAGTAAGATGGGTTTCGAACCGAATCGGAAAGGGAATAACCTTTGGATTCAAAGTCGAGATTTTGATCCTTCAAGACCGACTATCCTACTCAATTCGCACATGGACACGGTTCGTCCGGTATCGGGTTGGACAAAGGATCCTTTCACACCGGAGGTCGAGGGCGATGTGCTGTACGGTTTGGGCAGTAATGACGCCGGAGCAAGCCTTGTATCTTTGTTGCACGCGTTTTTTATATTAACAAGCAAGAAGCAGAATTACAACCTTCTGTTTCTGGCTTCCTGCGAAGAAGAGGTGTCGGGCAAAGACGGGGCTGAAGTTACTGTACCCGAATTGCCGAAGATTGAGTTTGGAATTGTAGGCGAACCTACGCAAATGAATCCGGCGATCGCCGAAAAGGGCCTTTTGGTACTGGACTGCACTGCTTATGGTAAAGCAGGACATGCCGCGCGTAATGAGGGAGACAATGCTATCTACAAAGCTATGCAGGACATAGAATGGTTCAGGTCATATCAATTCCCGGAGGTAAGCGACCTGCTTGGCGCTGTAAAGATGACTGTCAGCATGATAAACGCGGGCACACAGCATAATGTTGTTCCCGACAAGTGCGATTTTGTAGTAGATGTCCGCAGCAATGAACTATACAGCAACGAAGAGTTGTATAAGATAATAGATAAGCATACCGCCTGTGAAGTGAAACCTCGCTCGTTTCGCCTTAATTCTTCGCGGATCGCGTTGGAGAATCCTTTTGTGCAGCGTGCCATTATGATAGGGAAACAGCCTTACGGTTCGCCCACTTTATCGGATCAGACCTTTATGCCCTTTCCCACGTTAAAGATGGGACCCGGAGATTCGTCTCGTTCACATACAGCGGATGAATATATCCTATTGAGCGAAATCAGGGAGGCGATAGAGCTTTATGTGAAGCTATTGGATGGCTTACGTCTTTCATGAGAGTAAACCTTTTTTGAATCATTCAATGCCAAGAGACTTCCGTTGCAACAAAGTCATTCTTAATTACTAATGACTTTGTTGCAACGGAATTGTAAAAGAAGGGTTATCGGCGTATTTTTGTATTTGGAAACAAAAAAAATACATTATGGTTGGAAGATTCGGGAATGGAAGAATGGGAGCGTTTGAGTAGGAAGAAGAAGGAAGTAGGCGAACAGACTTATTCAGACAGTATTATTCAATGTTGTTTGTTGTTGAAAATTAATTATCATCTCCGACTTCGTCAAAGTACGGGATTTTTAGCGAGTCTGTTCTTCTGATGGAGGAGGCTCTTCTTTTAGTATAGGAACGAATCCTTTCAATTCAATAGCTGATAGGGAAGTTGGAAATCTTCAGGTAGGCGTTAAATTCTTATTCTAAGACATATACACTAATTAGAATAACGTATAAAAAAAGTCTTACATTTTGTGAGATTTTTTTTATTATTTATTTGTATATTTAAAATAAAAGAATATCTTTACGAAAAATTTAACAAACTGAATTAAAACCTTAAATTTAAGGAGTTTACTTTTTCTAAATATTTCACTAACCTAATTTAAAACTTGCTTATGAAAACTATTATCAAGACCAGTTTGATTGCGATCGCTCTTTTGATGGGCGTAAACGCAAGTGCACAGACGCCTATTACTTTTGGGATAAAGGCAGGCGTTAATCTTTCTAATTTAACGGGTGACTCTGACGGTACTAAAGCTAAAATAGGCTTTAATGCCGGTGTTACTGTGGATTTTGGCATTGCTCAGGATGTATATCTGTTGACAGGTTTGGAATATTCCCTTAAAGGCGCTAAACTTTCAGACGAAGGAGAGACTATGAAATTAGGTTTGTCCTATATTCAATTGCCTATACATGTAGGGTATAAATTAGCCGTTGCGGAAGGTACAAACATTGTGTTCCACGCCGGACCATACCTTGGTTATTTAGCCGGTGGTAATTGGAGCTACGATGGTGCCAGCATTGGCATTTTTAGCGATGCGGGAGAAGCTATAAGTAAATTTAAACGATTCGATTTCGGTGTAGGCCTAGGCGTTGGCGCTGAATTTGGCAAAATTGGAGTTGGCTTAGGCTGGGACTTCGGATTAGCTAAAATAATGGATGAAGCAAATGTATCGGTTAAAAACTCAAATGCTTATTTAACAGTAGGATATAAATTCTAAAGATAAATAGAGATACAGATATGAAAGCCCGATAGATTCGGGCTTTTGTCATTTCATATATAAATGTGGGACGTTGCCGGATCGTCATTTAGTTTGTCAAATAGCCTTTCGAATTACGACCTATGCCTTTCAATACATTTAAAAACAGGCTTATCGTTGTCGAATCAAAGGCGTAAAACTTCTCAAGACTCACGCCTTCTTTTCGGCTGTCCGACTATTTTTTTCGCTATTTTAGCCTACGTTTAAAATTGTTTGTGGTTAAACAAATTTACAACTTTGGGGCGAAACCGAGAAGTATTACCCCCTTTTTTGACTTTATAGTCGGTCAGTAGTGATTAAGAAAATAAAATCGCATTTTTTTATTTTCTTAACAGAGCCAATCCTTGTTGACTGCATACTACTCCCTGTTAACTATTTAAAAGTTATTCACGACTGATTATAGGTCTGCGACCTTAAATTACCCTAAAATCCTTTGTTTTTCAATATTTTTTTCCTAACATTGGGCTGGATTTGCTATGTCTAATAGCAATCTGTTTCTTACACAAAATTTGAAAAAAAACATTTTAATAAATTTAATATTATAACCTTTTAAAAATCTTTACAGTATGAGTGAAAAGTCTGTTTATGTCTTTGGCGGTACAGTTACCGAGGGAAATGCGAAAATGAGGGATTTACTTGGAGGAAAGGGCGCGAATTTAGCCGAAATGAGTTTGATGGGAATACCTGTGCCTCCTGGTTTTACAATTACTACCGAAATTTGTAATTTGTTTTATAAAGAAGGAAAAGAAAATGTCGTAAAACTTCTTACAGATGACGTGAAAAAAGCCATACTCCATATTGAGCGCATCGTGGACGGTCCAAAATTTGGAGACGAGGAAAATCCCCTTTTAGTTTCGGTTCGCTCAGGAGCAAGAGCATCAATGCCCGGAATGATGGATACGATCCTGAATTTGGGATTGAACGAAAAAGCAGTTGAAGCCATTGCCCGCAGAAGTAAGACCCCACGCTTTGCTTGGGATTCATACCGTCGTTTTATACAGATGTACGGCGACGTGGTTATGGGACTGAAGCCGGTGGAAAAAGACGATGAAGATATTTTTGAAGAAATCATAGATGAGTTAAAAGCAAAGAAAGGTATAAAACAAGACTCCGAGTTCGGTACCGAAGATTTGCAAGAATTGGTAAAACGATTCAAGAAAGTCATAAAAGAAAAAACCGGTCTTGATTTTCCGACAGACCCTTGGGTTCAACTATGGAACGCTATTATGGCCGTGTTTGAAAGCTGGATGAACGATCGCGCGATATACTATCGTAAATTAAATAATATTCCTGCCGAATGGGGTACTGCCGTTAACGTGCAGGCGATGGTATTCGGTAATATGAACAATAATTCCGGTTCCGGTGTGGCGTTTACCCGTAATGCCGCGACAGGAGAAGCCGTATTCAACGGAGAATTTCTCATCAACGCGCAAGGTGAAGATGTTGTCGCCGGTACTCGCACACCACAACAAATCACGCTGCAAGGCGCATACGATTGGGCAAGGCAACAGGGAATCACAGAAGAAGAAAGGCAACAGCGAGGTTTGTCTTTGGAAGAAGTGATGCCCGATGCTTATAAGCACCTGAATGAGATTCAGAAAAAGCTTGAAAATCATTACCGTGACATGCAAGACCTTGAGTTTACAATACAGGACAGTAAATTGTGGTTGCTTCAGACACGTAGCGGTAAACGTACAGGCGCCGCCGCCGTGAAAATAGCGATGGATATGCTTAGCGAAGGCTTGATTTCGGAAGAAGAAGCATTATTGCGTGTAGAACCTCAGAAGATCGACGAATTATTACACCCTATATTCGAACCTAAGGCGCTGAAAGAAGCCACCGTTATAGCCAAAGGGCTTCCTGCGTCTCCGGGAGCGGCGACAGGGCAAATCGTATTTTTTGCCGATGACGCCGAATGGCAAACCAGCCACCATAAGAACAAAAAAGTTATCCTTGTCCGCATAGAAACCTCCGCCGAAGACCTGAAAGGAATGGCTGTCGCCGAGGGTATCCTGACGGCACGCGGAGGAATGACTTCTCACGCCGCTGTTGTGGCGCGTGGTATGGGTAAATGTTGTGTGTCGGGAGTATCCGACCTCCGTATCAACTATAAGAGACGTTCATTATCTGTTGGCGATCGCGAATATCATGAAGGAGAATGGATCTCTATAAACGGTTCCACAGGTCAAGTTTATGATGGAAAGGTAGGCACGAAAGAAGCTGACTTGAGTGAAGACTTCGCCAAATTGATGGATTTAACGGATAAATATACCCGCTTGAAAGTAAGAGCGAACGCGGATACACCGCATGACGCCGCTGTAGCCCGCAACTTTGGCGCTATCGGTATCGGGTTGTGCCGTACCGAACACATGTTCTTTGAAGGGGACAAGATTATCGCCATGCGCGAAATGATTTTGGCGGATACGGTGGAGGAACGCAAAGAAGCGTTGAAAAAACTCCTTCCGTTGCAGCAAGAAGACTTTGAAGGTATATTCACAGCGATGCAAGGATTGCCTGTCACCGTACGTCTGTTAGACCCGCCGTTGCATGAATTCTTACCTCATGATATTAAAGGTATCGATGAAATGGTGGAAGCCATGCATATCTCGGAAAGTAAGGTTAAACAAAAAATATCCTCATTACATGAGATGAATCCGATGTTAGGACATCGCGGATGCCGGCTTGCCAACACTTATCCGGAGGTGACCGAAACGCAAACCCGCGCGGTCTTGCAAGCAGCCTTAAACCTGAAGAAAAAAGGCATTGAAACTCATCCTGAGATCATGGTTCCTTTGACCACTTCATTGTCTGAAATGAGATTCCAGGAATCAATTATCCGCAGTACCGCGGAAAAAGTATTCGCCGAAATGGGCGATACCATCAGCTACGAAGTAGGGACAATGATAGAAACGCCTCGCGCCGCCATCACAGCGGATAAGATGGCGGAATCGGCTGAATTTTTCTCGGTGGGAACAAATGATCTTACCCAGATGACTTTCGGCTTCTCTCGCGATGATATAGGCAAATTTTTACCTATCTACCTGCAAAAAGGCATCTTGAAAGATGACCCATTCCAGATCTTAGACCGTGAAGGAGTAGGCGAGTTACTGAAATCGGCTGCTATAAAAGGTCGTCAGACCCGTCCGAACATGAAAGTGGGTATCTGCGGCGAACATGGAGGAGAACCATCTTCTATCGAATTTTGCCATTGCGTAGGATTGAACTATGTGAGCTGTTCTCCATACCGTGTGCCTATCGCACGTTTGGCTGCCGCTCAAGCTGCTATCAATTTCAAATAAGCAGGCAAATAAATAAAGTAATGAGAGGCTGTTCCACAAAGTTGGGACAGCCTTTTTATTGTTAAAAGGTGACAAAAGTAACAGTTTTTCCATCTGCTTTCTCTGTCTCTTTTTTCGTCCATTCTCTCATTGTCTTGTGACTCGTAACTTTTCTCTTAGTTTACTAACATGTTAGAACTCTTGTAAACTTGTACACTCAAAACTTAAAATTTTTTGTCGGCTATTTTTCCTGCGCGCAATCACAGATTGCTTGCCTTCCTTTTGCCCAAAGCCGCAAAAGGAAGCAAAAACGCTTTAACGCCTACTTCATAGGCCGACCCGCTACGGACTTAAAGGCTAAACGAAAAAACTCGCTCCAAATGCTGTTATATCCGAATCGGCGGCTAAGCTCAAACACGTTTTCGTTTTACGCCTTTTTCGCCCTGCGGGTGCCCCGTCCATGAAGTAAACGGCGTTGGCTGACGCCCGACAAGACCTCGATGACGCATTAAATTGAACCAGTGGGCTCTTAAATCTTAAAAGGTGACAAAAGTAACAGTAGTAAGTAGTTTACTAGATTTCAAGTTTACTAGCTTGTTAGAACTCTTGTAAACTTGTACACTTGAAAACTCAAAACTTAAAAAGTGACAAACGTAACACTTTTTTTAGTCAATCATTGCTTTGCCCATTCTTCGTTCTTGCACACCTGCAAGCTCAAAGCTTATTACTTAAAACTTCCAACTCATATATTAGATAATTTTGTTTCAAAAAAACAACAGATTTAGACGCTTTTTACGAAAAATTTTTCTCGTTAGTTTTCGGGGTAATGCCTTTCAATATTGACGAATACGATTTATCGGCAGCAAGATTGCCGGTGGAGTTATAGCGCGCGTGTTGTTATTGTAATTACAATCGAGAGAGCCATCGCAAGGAAATTTAACGCCGTCATCTTGAATACGCGCCGATATTCCGGCTGTTGTGATATTCGCGGGAACATCCCAAGATAAAGTAGCGCTTTCGCCCGGTTGTAAAACCACTCCTATCGGCTTGCTGCTTATGAAATTAGCGCTGCCTACTTCCGGTTTGGCTTGCGCGTATAATGCTACCGGCAACGCGATGTTGGTATTGATACTTCCATAATTGGTAATATAAACCGTATAGGTAAGAGTATCGGCATCCTTTTCTACTTTCTCTATCCTATCCACAGCAGGGTCGGACGCCAATTGCGCGGGTCGGTATGTTCCGTCCGGCAACTTCGCCACTTTGGACATTTGCATCATCGAGCCGTTATACATATAATCATCGCCAAACTTTGTGTTTTTGGGAATAGGATGACGTGGCACCGTCAAATCTTCATTGATTTGCAAGGGTTGATAGTTCACTTGATTCCAAACTTTCTGAGCTGAAGTCCAAGGCGTGGAGGCGGATTCAAAAGCGTAAAGACGTTGATTTGAAGGTATATTCGCGTTACCACTGCTACGTCCTGTCACAAGAATATTGGCGCTGCCGTCGCCATTCAAATCGGCTATTACCGGAAATTCCAAACTTGTGAACGAAAGGACTGAAAACTCCGCGCCGGCTCCTGCCAAAACAGGTTCTTTATTATCTGCCACACCATTCAATATTCTTAATTTAGTCATGTCGCGATAAACTATTTCTTTGATTCCATCGTTATTGAAGTCATATAAAGTAAGCCCTGTCATACCTGACGCATCCGTTGTGCTCAGTTTCCATTTTTTTGAAAATGTTTTCGAACCCGGATTATATTTATAAGCTACAACAGCCTGATAGAGACAAATACAAATTTCGGGATATTTCAAACCGGTTGACGGATCTGTAAACCCGTCAATGTCGCCGACAAATGGAATCGCGACAGCCCCTGACCCTGGCTTAATATCTGTCGCAATATCCGCTATTAAAGTTTCCGTTGTCGGAGTCCAAACGTATATATGTGCTATACTGCTGGTGACAATACTAACGGTGACAACATCTAATTCGCCATCCAGATTGACATCCGCCACCGTGGTGAAACCATCGGCGATAGCGGGCATTTCTTTCCAAAGCTTACAAGTAACGGTCGTTTTATCAGCGTTAAATTCGACCTTGTAAACTTTACCGCCGGCGGCGATTTCTTGGTTGCCGTCGTTGTCGAAATCCGCCACTTCCATAAAATTAACTTTTTGATTGGCGCCACTTGCAACGTATCGCCCCGTGAAAGCGTCTTCAATCGGCTCTGTTTCGCCTAGATAGGCGCCTGTGGCGGCATTAAATATTCTATTTTGGACAATGACTTCCGGAACTCCATCGCCATTCAAATCGGCTATATAAGGCTGTGTGTAAGGATCATAACCTGAAGCCTTTTCGGTAGGATTCATCCACGGTTTCGACGAAGTCCAAAACTCTTTCATTTCCCGTTGCCACACTCCGTTGACTATATTCGGTTTATACGATTTTACCACCCTTTTATCTTCTCCTCCGGAATTGGCATTATTATCGGTTCCCGGCATGGCTACTATCACTTGCCCCAACCCACTGCCATCGGCATCCACTATCGCCGCGATCATAGGAGCAAAGCAATGGAGAGCTTGTGTTATCTTTACACCCAAAGGAATAATGGCTTTAAGCGCGCCTGTTTGTCCGTTCAATATATGCAATTCCTCTATTTCATCGGTACTTTTGGGAGAGGTACTCTTATAACCATAGCAAACAATTTCGGGCAAGCCGTCGCCGTCCAAATCGCCGACCAAAACAGAGGTATTCTCATTGCCTTGACTGACCGAATACATTTGTTTCATACTAAAATCAAACGAACTCGCCTGAGTCCAGCATGTTTTACCGTCATCAATAATAATATTATCGGGGTTGTCGTACGCCATTGTTTGGGCAAATAGCGGGGAGGGTAACAACAAGTATATTGCCATCGGCAAAAAAATTAGTCTGATTATCTTCATTCTCTATTCTATTATTGATCTTAGTCTGTCTTTTGTAAATTTTGGACATTTTTTTACCGGATATACATCTCAAATACAGCAAATTAAGTGAAATTCGAGCAATGTCAGGGCAAATACGAAAAGATAGCCTTCTTAAATTGTATATTGTAAAAAATAAATTGAATGTAAAAATAGAAATATTTTTTAAGATATTCCTATTTCTTAGTCTATCAGTTTGCTTTGTTTGGCATAGGGCTTCGCCTCGATGAGGTCAAATTTAAGGTGTTCAACGCTTCTGATTCTTTAGTGGCGCGAACAAAGAGCCGCTTTTTATTCCGAAGTAAAATAAAAAACAAGACGTCTTCATTGGTAATAAATCGGGTTATGGAAACAACAACTTTTCGATAATTAGAATTATCTTTACCGGCGATTATGCAAAACAACAATAACGCGTTAGACCTTTTATGTATAGTTAGATGAAGAAATACTGGCAAATACTGAAAAATTATAAAATTAGCTTGCTTATCAGCCCTTTTCTTGTCTTGATTACCGTATTGTGCGAAACGATACAGCCGTGGTTTATGGCGAAGATAGTCGATGAAGGCGTGATATATCGCGATATATCGGTAATCACACAAATAGGAGTTTATATGGTGGGTGTGTCCATCATTGGCTTAATCATAAATATTGTCAATATATATGTATCATCGCGGACGGCGATAGGATTCGGCGCCGGACTCAGAAGCACATTGTTTGAAAAAATACAGCAACTCTCTTTTACCGAAATC
>JAISKQ010000042.1 GCA_031260865.1 Prevotella sp. | reverse complement strand
GAGCGAGTTTTTTCGTTTAGCCTTTAAGCCCATTGCGGGTCGGCAGATGAAGTAGGCGTTAAAGCGTTTTTGCTTCCTTTTGCGGCTTTGGGCAAAAGGAAGGCAAGCAATCTGTGATTGCGCGCAGGAAAAATCGCCAACAAAAAAAGAACGTCTTGAGCAGCGAGAGCAGAAGCAGAATACATTCTTATTATGCCAAGTGGCGAAAAACGACTAATGTAATTGACTAATAAAAATTTAAACATTTCTAATTTATGATTGGCATTATTCAAAATATTTCTATAATTATACGAATTTTACTACTTTTACACCCTTATCAAAAATTGAGAGAAATTTGATGCGTATATTGCAAGAGCTTGTAAACACAGAAGAGCCGGGTTGGCCTATTGTAAAAGAATGGATCGACATGGCTAAAAACAAGGTGGAGATACTGCCTTGCGAACGATGGCGAGCCGAAAAAGCGCTGATAAATACACAAGTAACCACCCGTTCCCTGATGGGCGCTATCATCCACGAAACAGGAGGGCTACTGATTGACAACGGATGGATCCGCATCCTTGGCTCCGGCGGCGACCGGATGAAAAGATCCCTACCCGACTGGAACAAAGGCAAAACATTTTCAGAATTTGGTGAACCTGCTCCATACCTGCTGGTAGCCGACGACGCCATCGGAGGCTTTTACGCCATCAACGGAGGCTTCTTTGGTCAGGATGCAGGCAATCTGTATTACTACGCTCCCGATATGTTAAAATGGACTCCGATGGAAATCGACTACAGCCAATTCCTGCTATTCTGCTTCGAAACGGATATGAACGACTTCTACACAGGCCTTAGATGGAAAAACTGGCAAAAGGATGTGGAAGGTTTGCATCCCGACTACGCGTACAGCTTTTCCCCTTTTCTGTGGACAAAAGGAGGCGTAGATATAGACAATGCTCATAAAAAAGTTGTCCCTGTCGAAGAGGCGTATAACGCTAATATGGACGCGATGAGCACATTAGTCTAAAATAAATATTAAATAATAAATATATTTTGATGGAAATGACAGAAAAAGAAGTAGATGAGATCATCCGTCCGATACAAAAGACAGACCTTATATATCAGATAGAAGATAAACCGCCGTTCAAAGAAGCCGCTTTCGCGGGGCTGCAACACCTTTTGGCTATCTTTGTGGCCATTATAACCCCGCCCCTTATCATTTCCCAAGCGTTGCAATTCAGTACCGAAACGACGGGATTCCTTGTTTCGATGGCGCTGCTTGCCTCCGGTATCTCCACCTTTATCCAATGCAGGCGTTTTGGACCTGTCGGATGCGGATTGCTCTGTGTGCAAGGAACAAGCTTTTCATTCATTGGAGCATTGACGGCCAGCTTTGCCGCCAAGGGCGATATGGGGGAAGCTGCCATATTAGCCGCCATATTCGGCGTATGTATCGCCGCCGCCCCTGTGGAAATGATAGTAAGCCGTTTGCTGAAATACACAAAAAAGATAATCACCCCGCTCGTATCGGGCATTGTGGTGACAATGATAGGGCTATCACTCATCAAAGTAGCTATTATATCCTGTGGCGGAGGATTCAACGCGATGGGGCTTGAAGGCGAAAGGTCGTTCGGCAGCATGCAAAACTTGGGGCTTGCCGCGCTTGTTTTGGTTTCGATATTGATATTGAACGGTATAAAGAACAAATATATCCGCATGAGTTCTATCATTATCGGCATCTTTATCGGTTACGCGGTCTCCTATTTCATGGGATGGGTCGATTTCTCCAAGATAGGAGACGTAGGAGCTGTCACAATACCTCAACCGTTCAAGTACGGATTAGGATTCGACATTTCGGCGTTTATAGCCGTTGCCCTTATCTATTTTATCACATCCATCGAGGCTTATGGCGACATAACCGCCAATTCGATGATCGGCGGCGAACCGATAGAAGGTCCCAAATTCTTAAAACGAGTGCAGGGGGGCGTCTTGGCGGATGGTATAAATTCCGCCATTGCGGGATTTTTCAACTCGTTTCCCAATTCCATATTCGCGCAAAACAACGGTCTTATACAGCTGACAGGCGTTGCCAGCCGCCGCGTGGGTTATTATATCGCGGCTTTTCTGGTTATCCTGAGCGCTTTCCCTTTCATTGGAGGGATATTCTCCATCATGCCCGAACCGGTGCTTGGAGGAGCTACCCTGCTGATGTTCGGCACAGTTGCCGCGTCAGGGGTACGCATTATAGCATCCCAAAACATCAACAGGAAAGCGATTCTCGTCCTTGCCGTCAGTTTCGCGTGTGGACTTGGCGTCGAATTAGTTCCTGATATTCTGTCTCAAATGCCGTCCACCATAAAAGGCATATTCTCGTCCGGCATCACCACCGGCGGCGTAATCGCCATTATCGCGAATGTTGTAATCCGTATTAAAGAGTAAAGTTTGTAGCAATGAAATTATTAAAAGATCGTATTCTCAAAGATGGTAAAAGCTTTGACGGAGGAATCCTCAAAGTAGATAGTTTTATAAATCACCAGATGGATCCTATCCTGATGAAATCAATAGGCGTGGAATTTGTACGCCGGTTTGGCAATTTACCCATCAACAAAGTTGTGACAATAGAGGCAAGCGGTATCGCCCCCGCCATCATGCTTGGGTACTTGCTCGAACTGCCGGTGGTATTTGTAAAGAAAGCCGTGCCCAAAACAATGTCGAATATGTTGTCGACGACCATACATTCCTTTACCAAAGACAAGGATTATACCGTATCGGTAAGCGGAGACTTCCTGACAAAAGACGATAAAGTAGTATTCATCGATGATTTTCTGGCAAACGGAAATGCCGCTGTGGGTGTAAACGAGCTTATCCTCCAATCCGGAGCCGAATTATACGGCATGGGATTCATTATCGAGAAAAGCTTTCAGAATGGAGGAAAACGCCTCCGTGAGCTGGGTATCCATGTAGAATCGTTAGCCCGCATTAAAGAATTGGGCGAAAATAAGATTATATTTGAGGAATAAGGACAGATGAAATACTCTTGACCGATGGAAAAGGCTTCTTTTACAACACGGAAACTGTCTTTTATTTACGCAACTTTAACCTATCAGTTTTTGATTCGTAAATAAAAGGAATAACTTTGTATCATGTACTTAAAAGAATACAATTATGGATAGTATAACATTATATGCCCGAAAGGCACAATTAATTCAGTCTATTCTAAATGATGCCGACGAAGAAATGATTACTAAGATAGCCGCAATTTTGGTACGAAAGGACAAATCCCCTGCCCAAATGACCGTTGAAGAATTGAAAGAAGAGGTCATGCAATCCGTTGAAGATGCTAAGAATGGGAAAGGTAAACCGATGGAACAGCTTTTTAAAGAGGCAGAGCAATGGTAATAAATTTTCAGCCTAAAGCAGAACAAAGGTTAAAGGAGATACACTCTTTTTATAAACAGAACAGCAAATCGGCAGCTGATAAGTTGTTAGCTGATATTAAAAACGCTGTGTCTCCTTTAGCTGATTTTCCTCAAATGGCGGCTTTAGAACCTATTCTTTCAGATTTTTCTATAAGTTTCCGTTCTTTAGTGGTTAGAGACAATTATAAAATAGTCTATTTTATTGATGAAGAGAAAGAAATTATTAATATAGCCACCATTTGGGATTGTCGTCAAAATCCTAAAAATTTAAAAAAAGAATTACCTTAGTTGTTATATAACTCAATATAGAGTTGTGATATATGGAAAAAACAATCTTCTTTACTCCTGATATACAAAGTAATACCGAACTACCTTTCGAGGAAGCGCAGCACTGTGTGAAAGTATTGCGCAAGAAAGAAGGGGATGAAATACTCTTGGCGGATGGAAAAGGCTTCTTTTACGACGCGGAGATCATACAGGCAAACCCCAAGCATTGTATTGTAAACATACTCAAAACCATGGAACAGCCGAAAGGTTGGGACTTTAATATTCATATTGCTTTTGCCCCTACCAAAAACATGGATCGCATAGAATGGTTTGCCGAAAAAGCAACGGAAATGGGTATAGACCGCTTCTCCCCTACCCTCTGCCAACATTCGGAGCGTAAAGAGATAAAGTCGCAACGAATAGAAAAGATACTGGTTTCGGCAATGAAACAGTCGCAAAAAGCCCTTCTTCCCCAATTGGACGAGATGCAATCGTTTTCGAAGCTCTTAGAACAGGATTTCAGCGGGCAAAAGTTTATCGCGCATTGTTATCCTCAAAAGAAGAGATCGTTGAAAGAGGCTTATAAAAAAGGCGAAAACGCCCTTATCCTGATAGGACCGGAAGGCGATTTTTCGGAACAGGAGGTAGAGGAAGCCATCAAAAAAGGATTTCAACCCGTTTCGTTGGGCGAAAGCCGTTTGCGAACCGAAACAGCGGCATTGGCGGCTTGTCATGCCATCCATGTGCTGAACTGGTAATTATAGTACCCTTTTACTTATAAGAAGACTTATCCCAAACAAACTTCTTTGGAACGCCGGTCAGATAGGGTTCAATTTTATTGTAATCATCTGTGCCCAGGTAATCCTTAATATCATATTCCGCCTCTAAAGACGTGTCGTCGGGCGAAAGCCTTATTGATATAGGATTCATATCCAGCGCGGCGCACGCGTTCTGAAAATCCTGGCTATCCCTATCCACATCCGGTTTTATAAACCACCCTTTATCCTTTTTAGGAAATAAATCGCCTTGCGGTATCGGAATCCATTTGGTGGTATAGAATTGCACCCGGCTGTCGCATACTTTAGCGCAAACGGTCTTCACCACGCAAATAATCTTGGAATCATTGACCAACGGCAACAACTTTATCTGTGTGGCGCCCGCTTCCGAAGTCCGCAACGATACAAAGTCCGCGGATAGGGCAAGCCGTCTCACTTCGCCAAACTCTCCCCTCTCCACAACGACTTCCGCCGTGTCTTTCGGATTCAACATCAGTTTCTCTTTTGCCGCGGCATCCAACCCAAAGACAATACTTTCGGGCATCGTGAGAAACACCTCGCCTATATTTTGCGCCGAAGCGGAATAAGTAGCTAATATAGCGAAGATTATGACGGATAATGTTCTTTTCATTTTGTTCTTTTTTAAATAAATAGATGGTTACGGGAGTTCTGGTTCTTAGAGCTTTAGTGTGCTGATTTATAGCAAGTCAGTAAACTTGAACTCGAGTAAACTATTATTTACTGTTCTATTTTGTCCCCAAATATAGGAAAAACATCGCTACAATTATTAAAACGAGGTCTATTGCTTTTCCTTTTAAGTTTTTTTCATGGAAGAACAATACGCCTCCCGCGAACGAAACCAGCACGCTGCTGCGCCTTACCATCGAAACGATGGAAATCATCGCGTCCGAGTCGGTCAAGGCGTAGAAATAAACAAAGTCCGCGATGGTCAAAAAGACTGAAACAAGGAGAATAGTCCATCGCCAGCGGAAAGGCGTTGTCTTCTTTCGTTTCGGATACCACAGTACAATAACGATAATCAGCATCAATAAGCACTGATACGAATTGAACCAAAACTGCACAGCCGTGGAACTGAATTTCTGCATCAGGAATTTGTCGTACAAGCCGCTGACCGCGCTCACTATCGCCGCTAATATCATAAAAAAGACCCACTTATTCTTACGAAAGCTGATCCCTTCCTTTTTGCCGGAGAGGGAGAGTAAGAAAAAGGATATAATCGTGATTATCACGCCTATCCATTGATAAAGATTGAGCCGCTCTCCAAAGATGAATAACGCCCCCACAAGGGTCATCACAGGGCGCGTGGCATTGATGGGGCCGGTGATGGTCAGCGGCAAATGCTTCACGGCAAAGTAGCCGAATATCCACGATGTGAGGACTATGACCGACTTGACAAAGATATATCCGTGTGCTTCCAACGAAACAGAAGGAACATATCCGATGGTTCCGCCCAATGTATCCGGCGATAACCGGGATATAAGGACAAGCGGAAGCAACAAGAGGGAGCAACATAGTGTATTAAGGAATAACACAGGCATGACCGCGTTCCCATCCACCGACTTCTTTTTACTAATATCATAGCATCCCAAAAAGAATGCCGAAACAAACGCAAGAATTAACCACATTTCGTACCTTTTATTAAAAGGTGACAAAAGTAACACTTTTTTAGTTTACTAGAGTTCAAGAGTTCAAGTTTACTAGTTTACAAGAATTCTAAAAAAAGTGACAAACGTAACAGTTTTCAGTAAATAGTTTACTAGAGTTCAAGTTTACTAGCATGCTAAAACTCTTGTACACTCAAAAACTTAAAAAGTGACAAAAGTAACACTTTTCGATCATCA
This sequence comes from Prevotella sp., assembly GCA_031260865.1. Lineage (GTDB taxonomy): Bacteria > Bacteroidota > Bacteroidia > Bacteroidales > Dysgonomonadaceae > Dysgonomonas. The sequence goes on along the minus strand of JAISKQ010000042.1, from coordinate 38 downwards.
CCGCTTTGCAGCATTCTTCTTGTAAACTTGTACACTTG
>JAISKQ010000231.1 GCA_031260865.1 Prevotella sp. | reverse complement strand
AACCGTTCTAATATCATTTCCGCAAAAGCTATATTTTGCAAAAGTACAATTTTTTGCGAGGGATACCATCTTTTCTGTTTTACAAAATAATAAAATTAACAACCAATAGTGAACAGCCGTTAACTGTTAGCTGATAGCTATTCGTTTTCGTCGCTTCGCACCGCTAAAGTCTAATGGCTAATTTGATTATTTAAAAAGGTGACAAAAGTAACACTTTTCAGGTAACACCGCTTTGCGCTATTCTTCGATTCTTGTGAACTTGTACACTTGCAAGCTTGTAAACTCAAAACTTAAAAAGTGACAAAAGTAACAGTTTTAGTTATCATCGCTTCGCGTCATTTTTCATTCTTGTAAACTTGTACACTTGCAAGCTCGTAAACTCAAAACTTAAAAGGTAACAAAAGTAACAGTTTTCGGGTAACACCGCTTCGCGCCATTCCTCATTCTTAATTCCCTTGTAGCTTCTTCTTCATTATATCAAAGATCCTTTCAATAAACAGTTTAATTTAAAAAGGTGACAAAAGTAACAGTTTTCTGTCATCATCGCTTTGCGCTATTCATCGATTCTTGTGAACTCAAAACTTTTAAAAAGGTGACAAAAGTAACAGTTTTCGGGTAACATCGCTTCGCGCCATTCTTCGATTCTTGTGAACTTGTACACTTGCAAGCTTGGAAACTCAAAACTCAAAAAAGGTGACAAAAGTAACAACTCTTTATTACTTTCTTCCGTAGCTTTTTCTTCTTTGACTCATAACTTATTACTCAAAACTTCCAACTCTTCTTTCTCGTAACTTGTAACTTGTAACTTGTAACTCCTTTCTATTAGATAATTTTTTTTGAATTTAATGCAGGTTTTGATTGCATTTTAATGTTAAAGTATAAAAAAACATTATCACCGAATGTTCTTAACTAAATAATCTAAGCGTCAAATGATTAACTTTTAAACAGTTCCTTGATTAGATTAAAAAAGCATAAGAAAAGTTGCCGTGCACAATGGATGATGATTGACCGCGTAGCCTGCTCCCATTGGGGGATTGGAAGAACTGTATTTTAAGAAGTTTTTGAATTTGGAAGTTAAAAACAAAGAAATATTAAATAATACTTTCCCCTATTTGACTATCTTTGCACCCAAATATATAAAATAACTGTTTAATTAAGCAGGATATTATTCAATAACTGTTCATTATGAAGAAATACAACCTGATAAACAATATTTTCGGCTGGTTCAGTTTTGCCGTGGCTGCTGTCGTTTACTTGATGACCATCGAGCCTACAGCCAGTTTTTGGGATTGCGGCGAGTTTATAACTTCTGCCTACAAATTGGAAGTAGGACACCCACCCGGCGCGCCGTTCTTTATGCTTACGGGGAAATTTTTCTCCCTGTTCGCTTCCGATCCCGGTCAGGTTGCCTCGATGATAAACAGTATGTCGGCGTTGTTAAGCGCGCTTACCATATTATTCCTGTTTTGGACAATCACCCACCTCGCTAAAAAGCTGATATATACAGATACCAAGCAGGATATGACGTTGGGACAGCTTATCGCTATTATGGGCAGCGGATTAGTAGGAGCGCTCACCTATACGTTTACCGACACATTCTGGTTCTCCGCCGTTGAAGGAGAAGTTTACGCGTATTCTTCCATGTTTACAGCCCTTGTGTTCTGGCTTATCCTGAAATGGGAAAATAGAGCCGGTCAGCCGGGCGCGGATAAATGGCTTGTGATTATAGCGTACGCGATGGGCTTGTCTATTGGAGTCCATTTGCTGAACTTGCTTTGTATTCCTGCCATCGTGCTGGTTTATTACTTCAAGATGGCTAAAAAGATAGATGTGAAAGGTACTCTTTTGGCATTGATAGGGTCTTTATTGCTGATTGTGATATTAATGTACGGCATTATACCGGGCTTTACGCAAGTAGGCGGATGGTTCGAAATGTTGTTTGTAAACAACTTTGGATTCTCTTATAATACAGGCGCGCTTACCTATATCTTATTGGTTGTCGTTTCCATTGTTTGGGCGCTTTACGAAACACTTTCCGACAAAGGAAGCCTGAAACGCGCTAAAGTCGCCGTTTTCATAGCGTTGGTTTTAAGCGGCATGACATTTATCAGCTCAAGTATTTTACTTTGGATTGTACTGATAGGCGCTGTTATAGCCGTCCTGTTCTTTTATAAGAAAATTGACGCGCGGTTTTTGAATACAACGATTCTTTGTTTGCTCGTTATTTTGGTGGGATATTCTTCATTCGCGCTTATTCCTATCCGCTCTATCGCCAATACGCCGATGGATCAGAACTCGCCGGAGAATGTATTTACATTGGCAAGTTACCTCAATCGTGAACAATACGGCGACAGACCTTTGTTTTACGGAAAAACCTATGCTTCTTCGGAAAAGAGAGACCCTTCTTCGGGTAGGGTAGCTTCTCCCGAAAGTGAGAAGAAAACATACGACAAGGTGGTGAAAAAATCACCGGATCAAAAAGACGAATATGTAGTTACGGGTACTATCCCTACTTACGGATTTACCAATACGATGTTTTTACCGCGCATGTATTCAACAGAAGACAGGCACGTGTTAGGATACCGGATATGGGCGGATATTAAAGATACGTCAGTGCCTCCCACAATGTTTGAAAATCTGAAGTTCTTCTTCACTTATCAATTGGATTTCATGTATTTCCGCTATTTCATGTGGAATTTTTCAGGACGTCAGAATGATGTTCAGGCGATAGGAAACATGAGCAACGGTAATTGGATTACAGGCATCAGTTTTGTTGATGAATTGCTTGGACGCGGACCACAGGATAATCTTCCTCCCGATATAGCCGAAAACAAAGGTCACAATACATATTATATGTTGCCGCTGATATTGGGGATATTGGGTATTGTTTTCCAATTGAGAAAAGGACGTGAAGGGGAGCAACAATTCCTTATAACATTCATGTTGTTCTTTATGACCGGCATCGCCATTATTATATATCTGAACCAACAACCGTTTGAACCGCGCGAACGCGACTATGCTTACGCGGGATCGTTCTACGCGTTCTGTATATGGATAGGCTTCGGTGTGGCGTTTATCTGGAAAGTACTGCAAAAGTGGCTTCCAAGTACCGCCGCCGCAGGCATCGCCGCAGGGCTGTCGTTGTTTGTGCCTATACAAATGGCAGGTCAAAACTGGGACGACCACGACCGTTCGGACAGATACACAATGCGTGACTTCGGGATGAACTACCTGCGCGGTTGCGCGCCGAACAGTATCCTCTTTTCTATGGGAGATAACGATACATTCCCGTTGTGGTATGCCCAGGAAGTGGAAGGCTTCCGTACCGATGTGCGTGTATGTAACCTCAGCTATTTGCAAACAGACTGGTACGTCGATCAAATGCGGCGTCAGGCTTATGACTCCTCTCCATTACCTATCAATTGGGAACAAGACAGGTATCAAGGCTCAAAAGGTCAGTCCGCCTATGTTTTGTCGCGAAAAGAGATTGAAAATGTAATAACAAGGGATTTGAAAAATTCTCAGGATGGCGGAGCATGGTTCGGCAGAATCAATTTTAACGACTATTACGACATTGCCGCGTACAAGGATACGATGTCCTTGGATACAGTGCTTGATATATTGAAAACGAAAGATAATTACACCCCTCGCAATCCGTTCGGTATCGATAAGGGCGTTATCGTTCCAAGCAGCATACTTAAAATGCCTGTCGATGAATCGAAGGTAGATTGGAAAACGTTGGGCGCTACGCCTAAACGCGAGTTTGTGATCAATCTTGGAGATAATAAAGGCGGTATATATCGGCAAGAAATGATGATATTGGAGATGTTGAACAATATCAACAAAGACGACTGGAAACGAGGTATATATTACGCGATGACAATTGGAGAACCTCCTTTGAACTTGAAGGGTCATTCTATACAAGAAGGCATCACAAACCGTATAATTCCGGGCGTAGTGGACAGCACAGGTGTAAATACCGATGTAATGTTCGACAACATGGTGAATAAATATAAATTTGGAGGCATTGAAAACCCCAAGGTGTATTTGGACGAAAATAACCTGAGAATGTGTCGTACATTCCGTGTGATGTTCGGGGATTTGGTTACGGCTCTGCTCGAAAAAGGAGATGACAAAAGAGCGTTGATAGCCCTTGACGCGTGTGTGGAAAAAATACCGGGCAACACAGTGCCTCGCAGCAGCGAATCTGCAATTTATGCGGAAGCTTATTATCAGCTGGGACAACAGGAAAAAGCCCAGAAGATTATAGACGAGATGATGTATAGGACGAATGGCTCTTTGCAATGGTACGCGAGCATGAAGCCGGTAGATATGATTACATGTGGTTCCGATATTCGCGACTATATGAATATCGAAATCCAGGTATTGGATATATACCAACGTTACGACAGGGTGAAATATAAAGCTCTTCTCGACAAACTGATGAAATTAAATGATTTATATCTGAGTAACGGTGTGAATTACGGTGAAAAAAGTAATCCGTTGGATCATCTGATGCGTGTGACAATGAGAGGTTTCTATCTGTCGGGCGAAGATACGGTAATCGAAAAGGAAGAGCACGCGATGGCTGAACGTATCGCGGGTCTTATGCAAAGATAC
>JAISKQ010000227.1 GCA_031260865.1 Prevotella sp. | reverse complement strand
TAAGCTCAAACACGTTTTCGTTTTACGCCTTTTTCGCCCTGCGGGTGCCCCGTCCATGAAGTTAACGGCGTTGGCTGACGCCCGACAAGACCTCGGCGACGCGTTAGTATAAGATAATAGGACCAATAAAAATTAAACAGGCTCTAAACTTTATAGATGAATCTTAACATTTTTACGTTCATCTATTTGTCAAACATTCTATCTTTGTAAGATGTAAATGCATTTAATGAAAAAGAACAGATTCTTATTTATTACTCTTATTTTTATTCTTACGGCATGTAGCACAACTAAAAACATTCCGGAAGGAAGTTATTTATTGGATGGTTTCACCATAAAGCATGATACAAAAAACGCTACTTCGGACTTAGAGGACTTTGTGCGCCAACAGCCAAACACGACCCTTCCTTTATTAGGTAAATTGGGACTGAAGATATATAACATAGCCGGACAAGATTCCACATGGATAAATAAGATTATATGGAAGATCGGGCAAGCCCCCGTCATTTACAGTCCATCGCAGACGCAAACATCTAAAAATCAATTACTGAAACAGATGAATAATCAAGGCTATCTGAACGCGGAAGCGGACACCACCTTGAAAATAAAAGGAAATAAAATAGCTGTCACCTACAACCTGAAGGGTGGAACGCCTTATCTTATCCGCGATTATAAATATACCATCAGCGACACCACCATGGCGCGTATTATGAGCAGGATGCCAATGAAGCCCTATCTGAACGGGGGGGATATGTTCGATGTGGATATGATGGAAGAAGAACGGCTGAGAGTAAATAATATAATGCGAAATTTTGGCTATTACAATTTCTCGAAAGAGTACGTCTATTTTAAAGCCGATACAACGCTCAACTCGCATCAGGTCGATTTGTTCCTTGATGTTTATCCGGCAAAGGATAGCCTGCCTTATCCTCAATACAGGATAAACAACGTCACGGTTGTTTCAGGAATCAATAGCCTTACCGACAGAAGAGGAGGCGATGGTCAGCTGAATACAAACAGATGGTTTTTTAGAAATGCCGACACGGTGGATTATAAAGGGATAAAAATTATACACGGCAGGAATAATTTCTTACGTAATTCAACGATTGCCCGCAACAATTTTCTGCGTAAAGGAAGCTATTTTTCAGATTATGCCCTGAATGGCACTTACGAGGCATATAGTAAGATGGTCGCGATTAAGCAAGCGAATATTTCCGTCACGCCTTCCGCCGAAGACAGCACACGTTTATTGGACGCCACAATCATATTGCTTCCGGCAAACGCGCATTGGTTCAAGGCGGGACTGGATGGGACAAATTCCGCCGGGGACGTAGGCGTCGCTCCAAGTGTGTCGTACCAACACCAAAACCTCTTTAATGGAGGGGAGCAGTTCTATATTAAGTTGAAAGGGGCTTATGAATTTATCGCCGGGAAGAAGGACGCGAATCTGATGAGTTCCAACTATTATGAGTATGGCGTGGAAACCGGCATATCCTTTCCGATGTTCCTGTTTCCGTGGCTAAAAAAAGCGTGGAGGGAACAGCCTTCCGCATCAACAAAGGTTTCGGTCGGACTTACCGATCAACACCGTCAGGAATATACGCGCCAGTTCTTTAACACAACGCTGAATTACGGATGGACGACCAAAAGAAACCGCTTAAGGCACGCGCTTGACTTGTTGGATATTAATTATATCCGTATGCCTTATGTGTCGCATACTTTCGACAGTATTTACCTGAACAATCCCAAGAATCCCAATCCTCTGCTAAAAGAAAGCTATAGAGACCAGCTGGTTTCGCGTACGGCATACACGGTTACCTTAGTCAACGGACGGCGGCTAAATTCTTCTCGTCCTACCTATACCCTGCGCGGCTCGATAGAGGTGGCGGGCGCTTTGCCCCGGCTGGCGACAACCATCAACGGCGCTAAAAAAGATGAAAAGACAGGGCAAAAAAAAATATTGGGCGTCGCTTATGCCGAATATGTGAAAGGGAGTATGGAATATTCACAGACATTCTCTTTTTCGAAGGTACATTCGGTGGCATATCGTATCGGTTTGGGGATGGCTCATCCTTATGGCAATTCGGATGTACTCCCTTTTGAACGGCGTTTTTTCGCGGGCGGGGCAAATAGCATACGCGGATGGAGTACCCGTTCTCTTGGTCCCGGTTCCTATCAACGACCGGATGGAGTAAGAAGCGACTTTGTGAATCAGACCGGGGATATGAAGTTTGAATTAAGCGTTGAAAACAGGTATAAACTGACTTCGCTTATCGAATTTGCCCAGTTTGTGGACGCCGGAAATATATGGACGCTGAAAGATTATAAAACCCAGCCCGAAGGTCAATTTCAATTTAAGAACTTCTATAAGGAAATAGCTCTTTCTTACGGTATGGGGCTTCGTTTAGACTTGGGATTTCTCCTGCTTCGTCTCGATCTGGGGATGCCGGCGTATGATCCCGGCTATGATCAATCGGATCGTTTCGTCTTGTTGAAGCCGCGCCTAAACCGTATGGCTTTGCATTTCGGGATAGGATACCCGTTCTAAAACAAGTTGACGGTTTTAAATTAAAAGTAGCTGAATTGTGAATAATCGGGTATGAATTATGAAACAACTACCGACCGCATTACATTCCATCAATTTTCAATTTTTAAAAGCTAATTACAAGCTTGTTAAAGCTATTTTGTTCACAGCTTTCGCTTGTTTTTTTGACAGTTTAAATAAAAAAGTGGATGAATTATGAATTATCGGGCGCGAATTGTGAATCTGTGATTGCGCGCGGAAACAATTGAACAGTAATAGTTGAACAGGCTCTTAAAGAAACAACTAAAATCTAAAACAAATAGAACCTAATACATTAATTGGTCTTATTTTATATAAATAATTGTATGTATTTAACGTATTATATATTGTATATGAATAATCCTTTTTGTTGAATATATTATTACAAGAAAGAGAATATTCAAATTGTTTGTGCTTGTATTTGAATCCTGTATTAGCGAAAAATATATTTGAGGTCAAGTCGTCCGTAATCTTATTATGTAAATGTTCTAAGTCAATAAATAGTTCGATTTCTTTATTCACAAGATAACAGCTTGATAATTTTTGATTTATACGATAAACGGATGTCTTAATAGGACTAATATCGTTTTTGACGCTTAATATATCTTTGACTAAATCCGCTTTGTATTCAACGACTACATGATCGTTGATTTTCGTATTTATTTTCGTATTTACATTCCACATAGTTGAACTAATAGAATATAAAACTGATTGTTGGCGTTTTTTAGAATTAATGTTGCTGTATGATGTTGATATAGAAAAATTTGTTTTTATCGCGTCCACATATTTTCCGATATAACCGTTCCAAATCCATATATGTGAAGAATTATCGAACGCGACATCTGATATAGCGGCTTGAGTAGAGGAAAAATCTTGTTGATTCAGCGTATTGATTTTTGATGTTCGATAATAAATATTTGTATTCGCGAACAAAGTGGAAACAGGGTTCTTATAGTTGATTCTGAGATTAACAGATTGCCCGTTTCTTTTTGCTAAAATTCCTGACTTTTGGATTATTGTCCTGTAATTTGTCATTATAAACGAATGAATAAAATCAGTTATATCCCCTATATCATGAGTATATCTGTATGAAAGGTTTGCTTCCCAATAGACATTCATTATATATTTATATCTTATTTGAGGATCTATATATATATTATAGTTCTTATCCTTGCCTGAATATGTGTCCTTTACGCTTAATAACCGCTGATTAACAGGCGTTTCTATACTTAATCGGCTCTTTCTCATTTGAAGTGTATAAGAAGGGGTCACCTGAAATTTTATATAGTCGAAATGGATGTTATTTTGCAGGCTATCTTTTGGCAGTCGATAATAATGGTCTAAATCGGATTTTAAGTTTTCGAGTGAACCCTCTACGCAAAAGTCAATCTTAAAAGAAGAGTTTCTTTTCAAAAAAGTTAAAGAAGTACTGTTTTGTGTGTAAAAACCGCGGTGATTTATTTTTTGATCCGATTTATTATCAAGTGTGTCTATCTCCACATACAGATGATGAGGCAAAGAGGAATACTGAATATATGAGGAAATATTAAATATCCGCCCTCTTATCTTTTTCGTTACATTTAAATCATTATGTATATAATACAACGGCGTTTTATAATGTTCTCTTATATACGCCTCTGTGTAAATATCCGATGCTGTTTTATTCCACTCCGCCGATACCTTTGTTTGATTATTAATATAATTTTCCTTACTATTATTGGTGTATGTCAAAATACCATCCAATAAGTCGTTCCTTTTTGAATATTTTTCTATTTCCGGAATAAATATCGTGGAATCTAATAAAACATAAGAACTGTTTTGATATAATGTCCGGTTAATCTTATTATTTAAGTAATTGATGTTTACTCTTAATTGCTTATCATCATTTAATTTCCATAAATTATTTATAGTAAGCAGGTGGGTTTTGTTAAATAAATAGCGTTCTTCTTCCAATGGGGGAGCGCTTAGACCCTCTATTCCACTAAGAATTGATGAATTCAAAGGTTTCCTTATGTTGTTTTCCGCCGTTATTAATGTATGATTTGTTAATTCAGACGCGATATCTACCCCTGTATTATTTGTTTTATACATGACCAACATTTGATTCTTTTTTTGTATTTGCATAGCAAGGGCGTTAACGTCGTACAAAAAATCATTTTCGGAGTATCCTCCACCTAATTTGGCTTCGCCAACGGGTTGAGACATCCTGTTATTCTTTACTTTGAGATTTATAGCCGCCTGATCCGACACGACCACGTCTTTCAGTACCTTTACAGGTTGATGATTTTGTATGACCTCTATATTTGTTATGGCGTCGACAGGAACATTATTTGTCGCGATTCCATATTTACTCTCTAATAAATCGCTCCCGTCGATATAAAATTTATTGATCGGAACGCCATTATATTGTATTGCCCCATTTTCAGACACTTGAATTCCCGGGAGCTTCTTCAATATGTCTCCTATTTTCCTGTCTTGAGCCGATTGAAATGCCCTGACGCTATAAACTAAAGTATCCTCCTTTTGCCAAATAGCGTTTGAACTTATTTTTATTTCTTTTAGCTGTATTTCGGCAGGTTGCAAATAGATTTGCAGTCTCTCTTTTTTATTTTGAAACTGTATCGTCTGAGGTGTGTATCCCAGTAATGAAATATTTATCGTTAATGAACTTATATTTGTTTCCGCTTTTAAAAAAAATTCACCGTTTTCATTGGTTATGTCATATCCTACTATGTCATTTTCAGCGGATAAGGTAACGACGGCGTTTTGTACTGCCTTATTCGTCCCTTTATCTTTCACAACACCTTGCACGGATATTTGCGCGGAAAAGGTTAAAGAAAACAGCAAAAAATAGACCAAGGCAACATATCTCATTCGCTTAGCTCTATCGGATTGTACGGGCGTTTTTTCGAAGCCTCGAGAGGCATGTCTTTTACTAATCCTCCACCTGAAACAAAAGCGGCGGGATTATCAAGGTATTTTTTTCTTGTCTGATTAAATTTTTCTTTAGTTGTTTTTATATATAGACTTTCAGTCATGTATATTAATTCCCCTTGTTTCGACTTTTCTATGCCGATACATTCAAATGAAACTTGCTTTTTATCATCTTCTACTCTCAAAATCAATCCGGGCAAGCCTTGAAATTTCCACGGACCATTATTCATCGGTATATCAGGGGTGTACCATGCTGTGTAATTCCTGCCGCGAAACAGGGTCGTCGCTTTTTTACATTGGTAATTACAAATGACAACTGTTTCTGTACCGAGTTTCCATTTAGGAGCGACAATGTCTTCTTCATAAATATAATAATTAAAAGGAATCCTATCCGTAGTGGTGATTTTTCCGGTTGGATAGTTCTTAAATATGTTAAGTGGGTCAGATCCTTTTTCCATAACCATATATTGTGAGAACAACCGTGTCGCCTCTGTTGGACTTTTTTCTTCCCCTTCTATTTGCTTAAGGAATAAGTCCCCTTGAAATTTTTTATAATCGAAATACTTAGAGCAGGTTTCTCCTATTTGTAAAAGCATTGTGTTTTCTTTCATGCTAAAGGGGTTTAAACTGTCGTTTTGTAATTTTTGAAGGTACAGACAACGCATGACCTCCGTGTCAATGTCTTTAACAGGTGTAGATTTGAATGTTGTATTCTTATCGAACTGTACATCAATTTGAGCTGTAATATTCACAGCCCATAATAAAGATAAAACAGAAATGAAAATAAATTTAGTCATTCGCTCTTGTTTTTATTTTTGATTAGACAATTAAATTAACGGAAGCAAATATATGTGAATAATTGATATGGTAAAAATAAAATAAATGTTTTTTTGATAAAAAGTAATAGGATGAATCTCGGATACGGTTTTATTGTTCGCCTTCCTGTCGCGACTTTGCACGAAAGGAAGACAAGTAATCTGTGATTGCGCGCGGATATAATTGAACAATAAAATTTAGACAGGCTCTGAATACATCAACAAAAATATTTTAACTTTTTATAACATAAATTATTTTTGCCAAACAGCTAAAAACCGTCATCTCTTTTTTGCGAAATTATCTAATAGAAAACAGTTACAAGTTAGCCCCCCTTTGTCCCCCCGAGGGGGGATACGCGAAGCGGTGTTACCCGAAAAGTGTTACTTTTATCACTTTTTTTTAGTTTTGAGTGTACAAGCTTGCAAGTTTACAAGAAAATTAAGAATGGCTCAAAGCGGTGATGACCGAAAAGTGTCACGTTTGTTACTTTTTAGAATTCTAGTACGCTACTTACTAATTGTTGACTGAAGAGGTCTTTGAAATAAATGAAAACTGGCGCGAAGCGGTGTTACCCGAAAACTGTTACTTTTGTCACTTTTTTTAGTTTTGAGTGTACAAGCTTGCAAGTTTACAAGAAAATTAAGAATGGCGCGAAGTGACGATGACTGAAAAGTGTCACGTTTGTTACTTTCTAGAATTCTAGTAAAATACTTACTAATTGTTGGTTGAAGAGGTCTTTGAAATAAATGAAAGAAGTTATAAGTATTGAGTATTGAGTTGAAAGTAATAAGCCAAATAAAAAAACAGAGGAAAAGAGCGAAAACTGTTACTTTTGTCACTTTTTAAGTTTTAAGAGCCTGTTTAAATTTTATTGGTTCAATTTCATTAGTCGTTTCTTGCGACTCGGCATAATCGGAATAAATTCCGCTTCTGCTCTCGCTGTTCAAAACGTTCAATTACATTATACGAATGCCCCGCCGAGGTCTTGTCGTGCGTCAGCCAACGCCGTCTACTTC
>JAISKQ010000214.1 GCA_031260865.1 Prevotella sp. | reverse complement strand
TTTTTTCGTTTAGCCTTTAAGCCCGTGGCGGGTCGGCCTATGAAGTGGGCGTTAAAGCGTTTTTGCTTCCTTTTGCGGCTTTGGGCAAAAGGAAGGCAAGCAATCTGTGATTGCGCGCGGTAAAAATAGCCGACAAAAAAGAACGTTTTGAGCAGCGAGAGCAGAAGCCGAATTTATTCTTATAAAAACTGTCACTTTTGTTACTTTTTACAAAATCGCTCTTTTTCACGTTCTACAAATCGAAGGCAACGGAATGAAATCGGAGACTTTATCGAAAGTTACAAGTAATTTAAACCGTTGTATTCAAATTGTTTACTGTTTGGATACATATTTCTGATTATTTTAAACGATATAAAAGAAAAAACAAGGCTGAAAATATAGTTGGAAGACCTATTTTTCTTACTTTTGTCATATTACCTGAGTTATTGTTATACTAAGTCAATCATTATGAATAAACTATCTATATTACTCATTATATTCTTATCCTCTAACCTGCTGTATGCGCAAAAGAGAGATAAACCAATATATAAACATGCTGAATTAGCCATTATAATCAACAAAGTTAAAGAACAATACGTCCCGGACAAGAGGGAGAAAGTCTATGATATAGAAGTGAACGATTATGAAAAACGACCGACTATTCAAGGTGTAACCTCTGACACGACCGCATATAAAGAACTTGTAAAACAAGCTGAAGAAGTCTATGGCGCAGACTTAGTAAACAAGATAAAACTGTTGCCCGCGAGTGACTTGGGCGATAAAACATACGGGGTAATCACCTTATCGGTAGCTGATGTACGGACAGAAGCCGATTTTTCCGCCGAAATGGCAACCCAAGCGATATTGGGTACGCCCATCCGTGTCCTGCAAAAAGATGGCTGGTACAGGATACAGACACCGGACGGATATATAGGCTGGACGCAAGGGATCAACTTTCAGCCGATGACCCGAGCTGAATATGAGAACTGGAAAGGTTCGAGGAAAGTGATCTTTACGGACTATTTCGGCTTCGCCTATCAAGAAGCCGACACGCAAAGCCGGACTGTATCCGACTTGGTAAGTGGCAACATAATGAAATTAGAGAGCGAGGATGGCGATTTCTACCAAGTATCGTACCCGGATGGTCGTAACGCCTACGTCTTGAAGAGACAGAGCAAACCATACGAAGAGTGGCTGGCATCCATACAGGCGACCGGCGATAGCTTTGTGAAAAAAGCATATACGCTGATCGGTATTCCATACGTTTGGGGCGGTACATCCGTTAAAGGCATGGATTGCAGCGGTTTCACCAAAACGATACTATTCATGCACGGCATTATACTGAAACGCGACGCGTCGCAACAGGCTTACACCGGAATACCCGTGGACATAAGCAAAGGATACGGCGATTTGGAAGCAGGAGACCTTATGTTCTTCGGGCGAAAGGCGGAAAAAGGCAAAAAAGAAAGGGTGCGCCACGCGGCTTTCTATATAGGGGATAACAAGTTTATCCATGCGTCGGGGTATATAAGGATAAGCAGCCTCGATCCGGCTGATCCTGAATATGATGAAGTGAACACAAGGGAATTTATAAGGGCGTCGCGGGTTATCGGAGCAGTGGACAAAGAAGGTTCAGGTATATGGTCTATTACCGGAAATCCTTTTTATTAATAAGTATAAAAATCTAATATATAAGATTATGCCTCAATCAAGACGAAATTTTCTAAAGACAGCGACACTAACAGCTTTAGGCACAGGTGTTTTAACAGGGAATCCTTTAAAAGCATTTTCTCTAAATAACAAGAAAACGATTTCATTGGATAAGAAGATGAAACTGAGTTTCAAACCATACGATTTGCAGTTGCGCCATGTATTTACCATCGCCAACTCGTCGCGCACGACCACGCCGGTCGTATTGACGGAGATTACGTATGACGGAATAACCGGCTACGGAGAAGCTTCCCTTCCGCCTTACTTGGGCGAAACGCAAGCCTCTGTTATTGAGTTCCTCAAGAAAGTAAACCTTGAGCAATTCTCCAGCCCGTTCGAATTGGAAGACATTCTTAGCTATGTGGACAAAATAACAGAAAACAATACCGCCGCCAAAGCCGCTGTAGATATAGCCTTGCATGATTTGGTCGGTAAAATAATGGGGCAACCGTGGTATAAAATATGGGGGTTGGATAAAGAAAAGACGCCATCCACCACCTTCACCATCGGAATAGACACGGATGAGGTCGTAAAACAAAAAACAAGGGAAGCCGCTCCGCTCTACAACATACTGAAAGTGAAGCTGGGACGCGATACCGACAAACAGATGATCGAAGCCATACGCACCGTTACCGACAAGCCTATAGCTATCGACGCCAATCAGGGCTGGAAGGATAAACACTACGCTTTGGATATGATATACTGGCTAAAAGAACACGGTATTGTCATGATTGAGCAACCCTTGTCGAAATACAATTTAGACGACGCGGCATGGATAACGGAACGCAGCCCTCTCCCTGTGTTCGCTGATGAATCATTTCAGCGGTTGCATGATGTACTACGGTTGAGAGGCGCTTTTACGGGAGTGAATATAAAACTCATGAAATGTACCGGTATGCGTGAAGCCCGGAAGATGCTTACGGTTGCCCGCGCCGCCAATATGCAGGTGATGATAGGTTGTATGACCGAAACGTCTTGCGCCATATCGGCGGCCGCTCAGTTGTCGCCGGCGGTTGACTGGGCGGATTTGGACGGCAATTTACTAATCAGCAACGATTGCTTTCGAGGCGCTACTGTTGTAAACGGCAAGCTGCATCTGGATGATACTCCGGGTATAGGTGTGTATAATATTTGATATTCAGGATGTTATAATGTTATTGTTTTCTTTTTTCCTTTCGATTCGTTATGAAAGGCGTCCACTGCCGTAACCACATAGTTATACTCTTTGTTATTGCCTTCATAAGGCAGGACAATGCTGTTTTCTTTGGTTATGGAGACAATGTTTTGAGCGTTGTCCATGTCTTCTTTTACCCCCTTTGCAAAGCGGTAAACGACAAAGTATTGGGCGGTTTTGGGGTCATGTCTGTCGGACTTGCTCCTCCATCGCAACGAATGGGTGGTTGAAGTGTATGACTCCTGCAAATGGTTAACCTTCTTCGGCTTCTTTGTACTCATGTGCGTATATGCCGGAATCAAAGCCGGATAACTATAGAAATCTGTTTGTAAACGGTCGGCTATACCTTTGTAGTTGTCTATAAGCTCATAGGCCGGCCAGAAACAGTTTCCTTGTATCGAGGTAGAACTGCGCGAAAGCAACATCTTTTCCGATAACTGGTCTTCTCC
Organism: Prevotella sp.; assembly: GCA_031260865.1. Taxonomy (GTDB): domain Bacteria; phylum Bacteroidota; class Bacteroidia; order Bacteroidales; family Dysgonomonadaceae; genus Dysgonomonas. The sequence continues at coordinate 9,044 of JAISKQ010000214.1, read as the reverse complement.
TGAAGGCTGTGAGGAAAAGTCCATTGACTTCTTTATGTCCTGTCCGATGTATAGCGGTTGTTTAAAGTTGTTATTAGCCCACCATTCTACTAATGTCTTGTAATCGGCTGTTTTATGTCCTATCTCCCAATAAATCTGCGGCATATTATAGTCAATCCAGCCTTCTTTTACCCATAATTTCACATCAGCGTACAGGTCGTCGTAATTCTGGAGACCGTCTGTGTCGCTGCCCGAACCGTCAGGGGTGTTTTTCTTGTTTCGGTAGATGCCAAACGGACTGATGCCGAACCTTACCCAAGGGCGGGTGGACGTTATGGTATGCTTGATGTCTTGTATCAACAGATTCACATTATTACGCCGCCAATCCTCACGTTGCTCCAGAGTAAACCCTTGTTGCTGGGCATAGGCGGTAAAGCTGCTGTCATCGGGGAAAGGTTGTCCCGCGACCGGATAGGGGTAGAAGTAATCATCCATGTGAATTGCGTCCACATCATAATGCAGGATAATGTCCTTTACCACATCACAGATAAACTGTCTGTTATCCGGAATACCCGGGTCGAAGAAGAGTTTGCCGTCATAATTAATGAAACGCTCCGGGTAGCTGAAATAGATGTGGTCGCTTGATAATACGTCATCGCTGCTTGACGAGGCGCGGTATGGATTTAGCCACGCATGCAGTTCCATGCTCCGCTTGTGGCATTCATCAACCAAAAAAGCCAGCGGATCGAACCCGTTATCCGGCGCTACACCTTGTGTTCCTGTCAGAAAGGCGCTCCATGGCTCGTATTTGGACTTGTAAAAAGCATCGGCATAGGGGCGCGCCTGAAAGATGACGGCATTGATTCCATCGGTGTGCATCTGGTCAAGGATACCGGTAAAGTATGACTTCATCCCGTACGAATCCATTTCCTTATACCGCGATTGCCAAGCAGTACTTAGCCATGCTCCCCTAAATTCCCTTTTGGGATGTGCTATATCCGTTAAATTCACACGTTGTTTCTGTGACCGGCAGGAAGGGAACAGGACGATCAGCGTAATAGCTGACAATAGAATAAGAACCTTATTTTTGCTCATGGTAACATTCTTTAATATGTATCTGCAAAAATAGGAATAATAACCAAAATAAATACTTTACTTTTGTTGATAATAATAAGAAATTAAGGCAACTTTCGTTAAATGTATTAAATAACTTAAAGATGAAGTATCTATTACTCAATATATTCCTGCTTGCATTTTCATGTCTTTTTGCCGGAGAGCCATTGAAGATGGGGGTAATTACGGATACGCACTATCTTTCGGAACAATTGATGGATGATGGCGCGGCTTTGAATAATTATATACTCTCCAGCGGTAAGAATGTCAAGTATGTCCCTGCTGTCCTCGATCAGGCATTGAGGGATTATCTGCAAAGCGACATACAGGTACTCTTGATTTGCGGCGACATCACAAAAGATGGGGAAAAGCAGAGCCACCTGGATTTTCTGAAGAAGCTGAGGTCATTACAGGATAGAGGGGTTAGGATATATGTCATTCCCGGCAATCATGATATAAATATGCCTAATGCCGTAGGATTCAAAGGCGATGAGAGGTTTCCGACAGTGAATGTGTCGCCCGGTGATTTCGCCGCTTATTATAACGAATGCGGCTATGGCAACGCCTTGAAGCGGGATACGGCATCGTTGAGCTATGTGGCTGAGTTAAATACTGATACATGGATTTTGGCAATAGATGCCGCGCGATACAAGGAATATACGACAAGCAGTATAACCGACGGCAGAATCTTGCCGGAGACCGAAGAATGGATTACAGACGTCTTGGAAGAAGCCAAGCAGCAGGGTAAGCTGGTTATCGGCATGATGCATTGGGGGCTGACGGAGCACATCTTATATCAGGATATGTTCTTCAGGGATTACCTTGTGGATGATTGGAAAAGGCTGGCGAACCTGTTTGCCGATAATGGAGTGAAAGCCTTTTTCACAGGGCATTTCCATTCTAATGATATTACATCCTTTACGTCTGATAAAGGGAATGTGATATATGATATAGAGACAGGGACTTTGTCGGCTATCCCGTTTTCCTATCGTTTTGTACAGCTGGATAGGGACGGGATGGACATACAGACCAAGAATGTGGCGGCTATACCTGAAAATCCGAATCTGGCGGAAGAGGATAAAGCACGGATGCTTGAGCTATCTACCCGGTTGGCTATTAGTAAATTGAAAGGCTTAGACTATGATTTGCCGGATGAGATGCTCTTGTCCTTAGCCGATGTATTGGGGCAGGTATTTGTTAAACACGCGTATGGCGATGAAACCCTTGACGATAAGCTAAAAGACTCGATGGAAAGGTTATCGATATTGATGGATAGCCCTGTGGATATGAGCGATATAGAGCTGGATTTTTATCCGGCGGATAATAACCTGAGAATAGACTTCTGATGTTGCAACTCTCTTTATACCCTGAATTGATAGAAGCCGGCTGCGATGAAGCGGGACGGGGCTGCCTGGCGGGACCTGTGTACGCGGCGGCGGTTATATTGCCGAAAGATTTTGTTTGTGAGGAACTTAACGACTCGAAACAGCTGACGGAGAAAGAACGGTACTTGCTGCGTCCCCTTATTGAAGAGAAAGCGCTGGCATGGGCAGTAGGGGTTGTGGATCATCAGGAAATAGATAAGATAAACATACTGAATGCCTCTATCCTTGCCATGCAGAGGGCGGTGGCGTCCTTAGCGATACGGCCGCAGCATTTGCTGATCGACGGCAACCGTTTCCACAGCTATGAAGATATACCCCATACCTGTATTGTCAAAGGGGATGGGAAGCTGTTGCCGATAGCCGCAGCGTCTGTCTTGGCAAAGACATACAGGGATGATTATATGCTGAAACTGCATGAGGAATACCCGCTGTATGACTGGGATCATAACAAAGGCTATCCGACCAAAAAGCACCGGGAGGCGATAAAGGAGCATGGCGTCACTCCTTATCACAGGTTGACTTTCAATCTGATAGAGAGGCAGTTGGATATAAACTTCTGACTATCAGTTGTTTGATATTCTGATTCCTACCTTCTCAATACCCTTTAGCGGTTCATCCCGCATCCCATGTTCCAACTTAATCCGGTAGTCACGTTTTTCTTTGAACGTAATCGTTCCGTATGAGAGGGAGGTTTGATATATTGTTCCAAAGCCGGATCCGTTCCATTTGCCAAATTCATCGGCAAGTTGAAATTCTTTTGACATGTCTGTATATACGGAATCGCTGTTGATATTCGACTGCATGAATATCCAGATATTCCGATACGGGTAATTTACGTTGTTCGACACTTCTATTGTCAGGTTATAACGCTTATTTATTTCAAATGAAGCGGAATCGACATCAAAGAAGAGCGTGTCGTGTCGCGCCCATTCAGCGTCTTTCAATTCTTGAAAACGATAATATACCTCCTGTTTGTCACAGGAAATATGTATTATGATTAATAGCGCGCCGCATAAAACAAGCAGGGCTTTATGCTTCAGGCTTCTTTTGATCCGGTTTTCCATTTCGGTTTGGTCTGTTTCTATTGTTCCGGTATTTATGATTGTTGTTTCTGTTTTGATTTGGCTGATTTTGATTTTGATTATTCCCTGCCGCCGCTGTTTGTTGTTGCGGTTTATTGTTGTTGGCGGCGAGATTAACCTGTTTATTATTGCCTTGATTATTGTTGTTGTTATTATTATTTTGATTTTGAGCGCCTTCTCCTCTGCTTCTCACAAACTTCTTTTTCTTGTTTCGATTATTATTTCCGCTATTATCAAAGCGGTTTATATTTTCTTGTAATATATCGTGAGAAGTCGTTTTTTCACTTTGTTCCGGACTATCCATTATCAAGTGTAATGGTTTTTCACCTCGTTTATTCATCCTTATGATTTCGTGAACCCGGTCTTTATCCAAAACGACAAGATTCGCCGCGAAGTTTTTATCGGAAGAGTAGGTTATCGCGCCGGATAATATATCCGTTTTGAAATGATAAAATGACGCGTCTTTTGTGTCCAGAATTGTCTCGCGTGAAGGTAACTTTCGTTGCGCTTCCACGTATGTATCCACTTCAAAGTTCAGGCAGCATTTCAGTTTTCCGCATTGTCCGGCTAATTTCTGCGGGTTTAGCGGGATGTCTTGCAACCTTGCCGCGGATGTAGATACCGAAATGAAGTTAGACATGGAATTGGAACAGCACAATTCCCTGCCGCAAGGTCCTATTCCGCCTACGCGTCCCGCTTCCTGCCGCGCGCCTATCTGTTTCATTTCTATCTTTACACGAAACTCGGTGGCATATACTTTTATCAATTGGCGGAAATCGACGCGTTCATCGGCTATATAATAAAAGATGGCTTTATTTCCGTCTCCTTGATATTCCACATCGCTGATTTTCATATTCAGTTCCAGTTCCTCGGCTATCTCCCGGGCACGAAGCATCGTTTTATGTTCTTTGGTCTTGGCTTCCTCCCATTTTTCTATATCGTTTGGTTTCGCGACACGATAGATGCGTTTGGTTTCGCCGCGATAATTATTCTTCAACATTTGCAGCTGCACAAGTTTACCGGTCAAGGTAACTTCGCCTATATCATGTCCGGGAGTGGCTTCAACGGCGACAATATCCCCTTTATACAATTCAACGTCATTGCTGTTCAGGTAATATCCTTTTCGTGTGTTTTTAAACTGAACTTCCACCATTTGCGGCTCTCCCGGTATTTCGGGTAGGTCTTCCAGCCAATTATAGACTTCCAGCTTATGTGTTCCACTACAACATCCTCCTTTTTTGTTTTTACATCTGCAACCTTTAGCGGCGGATTGGGTTTGTTGCATCCCTACCGTCTCCAATGTTTTCTTATTGATAGAGTGTCCCTCTGTCGTTTTGCCGGTTTCCGGACTATCCTCGGGGATAGTTGTATTTTGATTTGAATCCATTTTATTATATCTGTTTTTAGTTAGTTTAAAACAAAGCCCCCTTCTTTTGGCTTTGTGGGTTTATATTTATTGTTTAATCAGCATTGTTATTTTCAGGCACAGGTCAAAAAAGACCATTTTAGCGTTTACATTTTGCTCGATGTGTCGTTCAGCCAAAGCCAATTCGTCCATGAATCCTGTGATGTTGCGCTCGTTGATGAACGGCGCGAACCGTATTCCGAAATTGGCTTCATTCTGAGCTAAATAGGTCATTTCGGGTTGATGGAGGTTGCTTATAAAGTATTCGCGTACCATGCGCTGGCTATAAATCAGAAAACTTTTCTGATTTTCCCGTCCTATGGAGGCTATCTCGTTTCCTATTGCCTTTATCTCTTTTATATTACGCGCGTAAGACGCCCGCATCATTTGTATAAACAGGTTGAAGAAGAACTTCTGTTCGTCGTTCAGGCTGATTGTTTCCATCGCTTTCAGGTAGCTGCCTTTGGATAAGTGGGCTACGCTGGCGGCGTCTTCGGGGGTGATATTGTATTCCGATTCCAACGCCTGTGTTATATCGTTTTCCTCAATTCCATGGATATTGATACGTTGGCAACGGGATTGGATCGTCGTAATGATATTATCCGGCGTATCGGATACCAGCAGGAATATCGTGTTGTCAGTCGGCTCTTCAATGATTTTCAATAGCTTGTTGGCGCACGATTCGTGCATCTTTTCGGGTAGCCATATAATCATGACTTTATACTTGGCTTCATAGACGCGAAGGCTCAGTTTCTGTAATATTTCCTCGCTCTCCTTCGCGTAAATAAGCCCTTGTGAATTTTCAGCGTCAATAAAGCCGAGCCATTGACCCAAGTTGAAATAGCTTTTGCCGCTCACAAATTCCCGCCATTCGGTGATATAATCGTCACAAACTTCCTTCTTCTTCGCCTTTTTTACGATAGGAAAAACAAAATGCAGGTCGGGGTGCGCCAGATGCTTGTATTTTACACAAGACGGACATTCCCCGCACGAGTCGTTTTCGGACGGGTGTTCACAATTCAGATATTGGGCGTACGCGAGCGCCAGAGGGAATTTTCCGATTCCTTCCGATCCGCAAAAGAGTTGCGCGTGAGGGATAAACCCTTCCCTGACTGTTCTTGTCAGCCGCTCTTTTATTTCACGTTGCCCTATAATATCTTTAAAAAACATTCTTTTTTACTCCCTATTTATTCTTTGTCCTGTGGACGGTTACGAGTTACGACTCAAAAGGTAACAAAAGTAACACTTTTTCAGTTAACAGTCAATAGTTAATAGCCTATGGCTATAAACTAAAGATTAACAGCTTGCTATAAAAAGGTGACAAAAGTGACACTTTTCGGTAAATTAGAGTTCAAGAGTTCAAGTTTACTCGCTTGTTAGAACTCTTGTAAACTCAAAACTTAAAAAGTGACAAAAGTAACACTTTTCAGTCATCATCGCTCTGCGCCATTCTTCGTTCTTGTAAACTTGTACACTTGCAAGCTTGTAAACTCAAAACTTAAAAAAAGTAACAAAAGTAACAGTAGTAAGTAGTTTACTAGAGTTCAAGAGTTCAAGTTTTCAAGTTTTCAAGTTTACTAAAGTTCAAATTGTCCGTTTCGACCCAACGGGTCGTATGTTTATAGCTAAATATCGGAATTCCTTATATACGACCCCGTAAGGGTCGAATGCCGGTATGTGTCACCTGCTATAAACATGTGACCCTTGCGGGGTCGTTTTATTGCCGACAATCCGTCCTTAATTGGCTTTACCGAACGTTGTTCCTTTATTTTCTCGTAACTCATTACTCAAAACTTAAAAAGGTGACAAAAGTAACACTTTTCAGTCATCACCGCTTCGCGCCATTCTTCGTTCTTGCAAACTTGTACACTTGCAAGCTTGTACACTCAAAACTTAAAAAAAAGTAACAAAAGTAACAGTTTTCGGGTAACAGTAGTAAGTAGTTTACTAGAGTTCAAGTTTACTAGTTTGTTAGAACTCTTGTACACTTGCAAACTCAAAACTTATTACTCAAAACTTAAAACTTCCAACTCTTCTTCTTGTAACTTGTAACTATTCTATATTAGATAATTTTGTTTTTAAAAAATCGCACGAATAACGCCGTGCAATTTAAAAAATACTTAAAAAAACATAATACATATATCGGTCATTGTATTCAAATACCATTTTTCAAGAAGTTGCCGACTCGTAACCCGGAACTCTAATAAATTTCCTTTGCAATCCGCCTAACACTCTCCGTCGCCATTAGGGAATAGAAATGCAGGCTGGAAGCTCCGCTGGCAATCAATTCCTTGCACTGCTTAATGCCCCATTCCACGCCTACTTCCTTCGCTTGCTCATCGGTCTTGCATTTGCGAAGCTCTATGGCTAATTCTTCCGGAATATTTGAACGGAAAATTTTTGGCAACACTTCCAATTGGCTCATCAGCACAATCGGTTTAACGCCGGGTATGATGGGCTGGGTTATTCCCGCCTTACGGCATTTTTCCACGAAAGAGAAATATTTCTGATTGTCGAAGAACATTTGGGTGACAAAATATTCTACTCCGTTTTCCGACTTTTGTTTCATATACCGAATGTCGGACTCGGCGCTGATAGCATCCTCGTGCACTTCAGGATAACATGCCATGCCGTAAGCGAAAGGTGTGGCGTTCCGTTCAAATGTCGTGCCGTCTTCCGAAATGCCGTTGTTGAAATTATTCACCTGCTGTTGCAGATCGGTGGCATATTCGTTCCGGTTCGGATATATCTGTTCGGGAGCGAGCCGTTTACTATCGCCTTGCAAAAGCAACAGGTTGGATACATGCAGGAAGTTGAGGTCTATCAAAGCGTATTCGGTTTCTTCTTTCGAAAATCCTTTGCATATTAAATGAGGGATAGCCGTCACATTGTATTTATGCTGTATGGACGCGGCGATGGCGACAGACCCCGGACGTTTGCGTATATTCAGCCTTTTGATTGTGCCGTTGGGCATCTTCTGATCAATATATTCGCTGTGATGCGTCGTTATATTGATATACTGAGGGTCAAACTCAATCAGTCGGTCGATAATATTATATACTTTCTCTATGTTATTTCCTTTCATCGGAGGAAGTATCTCGAAAGAGAACGCTGTTTTGTTGTTTTTGTTAATTAGTTCTGTAACAGTCATGTGTGTGTTTATTTAAAAAATATTCTGATTATATCGTTCCCATTGGCGACAAGGAGCAACAGCAGCAAAAATATCATTCCAGCCATTTGCGCGTATTCCATGAATTTCTCGTTGGGTTGCCGCCTTGTTATCGCTTCATATAGCAAGAACATGATGTGTCCTCCGTCCAAAGCCGGAATAGGCAGGATATTCATAAAGGCGAGCACAATAGATAAGAAAGCGGTCATCGACCAGAAAGCATGCCAATCCCAAGTAGGAGGAAACAGGTTTCCGATGCCGGCAAAACCACTCAGGTTTTGAACTCCTCTTGAGGAAAACACAAAACGTATTTGCGCCACATAACCTTTCAAGGTTTCTACTCCCAGAACAGCGCCCGAAGGTATAGCTTTCAGAAAACTGTATTTATCCGCCTTTACCTCATATATAGGGCTTGTGGAACCTATGCCTATCATATTCTTGTCATTTACCAAAACATTGACGGTGGCGATTAAGGTGTCGCGCGCATAGGTGACTGATATTTCTTTCTCCTTATTTTCCTTTTTGGATATTTCAGCCGTAACCTGGGTAAAAGATGTGACGTCATGTCCGTTTATCGAAAGAATGCTGTCGCCCTTTTGCAAACCTGCGGCTTTAGCCGCGTCGGCTACCGTGTCTATGGTTGTAGGCGTCCAAAAATAGTACGGAGGTTCGGGGTCTTCGGCGGCGATCACGTCGTCCGCGAAGTTGTCGGGCATGGTGAGCGTTACTTGCTTTCCATCCCGTTCAACCAATACTTCTTTGGCGTCGAGGAATTGCATGAACGTATTCATATTGAGCACGCCGCTGCGGTTGTTCATATCCTTGCCGTCTATACTGAGGATGATGTCATGTTCTTGGTATCCGCCTAATTTTTTTGCCGTTTCGGAAAAGGTCATACCGGCTTTTACCGT
>JAISKQ010000143.1 GCA_031260865.1 Prevotella sp. | reverse complement strand
TCGTATTCTTCCAACTCCTTTATGGTAGCCTCTGCCAGCGCTACCGAACCGGGCATGGCATAAGGGATAATGCCCAGTCCTCGAGGACAAAACGCGCGAGTCTCGGGAATCATGCTCCATAGCAAATAAGTAAGTTTATCTTTTTCGAGAAACGCCCGATTATGCGTCATCGCTATCAGGTCGATAGGGTGTGTGTGCAAGGCGGCTTTATAACCGTTCCCTCTGCTGATTGACAGATTGTGCATCGACAAGTGCGAGGGCAGTTCCGACGTCGGTTTCACGGGATTGTCGGCAATGATGACATAACCGGCGCAATCGTCGAGAATACGGATTACCGACCCGTTTTCCATCGGCAGGCGAGCGAGGTCGCGCATACGCTTGTTCGTGCCTTTGCAAAAGAAGTAGCATCCTTTCAGATAGGGAAGTTTCGTTCCTATCTGTACCACATCGCTTATCGGCTTTAGATTCCTTATTTCATCATCCACCACATCGGTTATGTTGATCGTTATATTACCCCCGTTGCGTTCCGCCCATCCTTTTTGCCACAGATACCCTGCGACTTCAGCCACATCCGCCACTTGTTTTGCCAGTTCGGGGCGATTATCCAATATTGATTTCATTCGTTTTAGGTTATACAATTTATAATAAAAGTATTCTCACAGCATAAATGACCAAATATAAGGCAAATAATGTTTATATTTTAGTTTTTTAATGAAGAAACTAATTAAATTTTCTGACTACATGACAAAAGTTTACTAGAGTTCTATCAAGTTTTGAGTTTAAAGTACAGATTACAAAATACTGACTATTAACTACTCTTTACTTTTCTTGTAAACTTGCACGCTTGTAAACTCAAAAACTTTCTCCTTATTTTACTCATTACTTATTACTCATTACTTTTTAAACAGATATTGTAAAAGTATTGGTAAATTCATATATTTACACAAAAAAAAAGATTAAGAAACGAAGCATGATTTTTGTCAAATCACCAAAGTCCAAGATAATAAAAATCATGCGAGTTCCATATGGCAACTAAAATCAAAATTATTATCATATGAAAAAGATTATCTTCTTGTCAGCGCTATGTTTCATTTTTTGTTTACCGGCTAACGCAAAAATTGATTTGGAAAAAGTTCGCAAAAACCTGATAGGCAAATGGCAGTTCTACCGAGAGTTTTGTTATCGTCCAATAGTTAAAGGTATGGGTGAACTTGATGACTATTATCGTTTAGGGAGGGATAGATGTGTTGAGAATCAGGTTTATGAATTTAATGATGATGGAACATTTCAGATCCTTAAAATTGATGAAAATATGGGAAACTGTCAAGCCTTTACCGGATATTGGACTGTTTTTGTGACTAAAGATGCCCAAGGCAAGGAGTGTGCGGCTGTGGAATTTAAAAAGACACAAGAGTCTTCCGCTTCTTTTTCAATAATGTTGGCGGAAGTAAATAAAAAATATTTCATTTCTGCTTTCATTATTAATAAAGCGCCGGACGGGTCTAAAGTGTCGGATGTTTGGTTTAACTATTATTTGCGGTTTCCAATATCCGATGATATTCAGGCAAAACATAGTAAAAATGATTTCCAAAAAAAATATAACCAAGATAACAGAGGATTGTTTTAAATAGGACTTGCCTTCAATATAGTCGCTTAAAATAAATGAAATACAAATAAAAAGGGGAAAGTTTTTTGCTTTCCCCTTTTTATAAGACATTTAATTTTAGTGGTTTTTAATGAAGACTGTCTATAACTGCTTTATCAAAATCTCTTGCAAATTGTTTAAGCCCTTCTTCTCCATTTAGATAGTTATTCTCTTCTTCAATTTTCTGTATCATTTTCGGATAGTTCTTCGCGAAATCAAGCAAATCGTTCTTTGTAAATACGTCTTTACCTATGGCTGTTTTCTTCCCGTCATTAATAGATAATATATAGACATCCAACGAACGGTATAGGGTCACATAATTTCTGGGAGTTAAGATCAAGCTGAATTTGTTATATTTTTGTGGTATAAGGCTTACTTGTCCATCATATTTTCTCGCGGAAAATTCAACTGGTCCATAACCTTCTTCCACCCGGGTCATATTCCCTTGTTCATCATATACAGCGCTGATGATAAAGATATCGCAATCTTTTATCGGAATAATACGCCCTGACGTGAAATCAATCTTATCCAACCCATTTTCATCATTATTACGAGGCTCATCGAAGTAAGTTATTTCAAATCCCTTGTAATTATCTTCGTTAATCATCGGAGTATTTTTGAATTCATTTACATTTCCTTCCTCTGTTTGCCTAAACTGACATTTGAAGAATCCGAATTGAGGCGCGTAATTTTTGAGTATAAGTTCTCCGTAAACGATGGTTTTGGATTTAAAAACAGATTTGGCGATACTTTCCTTCTGAAGCTTTATCTTCTGTTGTACATCGAACGAATTATTTTGTCCGGGCAAGTATTCGCCTTTAGCTAATTCGCGGACGACCGATGTCAGGTAGTCATATCTGAAACCATCCAAAGAAAAGTCTGCTCGAGGTTTACAGGTAAATTCTTCGTTGTCATACGTCTTTACTATAGTCTTATTCCATGTATCTACACTTGTTATACGCGCGATTTCTCTATTGTTTTCATCCAGAATGATAATAGGGTCTTTGTCTTGCGGGCGAAACCTTGTTAGAGCATTTACTATTTTGCCGATTCTTTTTCCGGCTTGTGTGATTTCGTCTGTTTTGGATACTGCCAATTTCATCTCGTTAACCTTTTCTTCCAGAACCTTGTTCTCTGCTATTTTGGCAAGCGCTTTTGGAATTTCTTTTTCTTTTTGATTCGCTATATATTCCTTGATGTTATTACTTTGGAGTCCTTCCTTGTCTATAAATTTGTATTGCTTGACAATTAGTTCGGTTATAGCCTTTTCTTCATTAAATGTGAAGCTGAGCATTTCGAGTTTAATGTCCGCGGTATCTTGTGATAACGATGTGTGTATTCCATAGTAAATCTCTTGTGGAGCTAATGTGTAGTGGCGAAACTCTATCGAATCACTATTGTTTAAACTGTAAAAGACGATGCTCTTTTCTTTGCTTTTCTTATTCTCTCTTTTCTCAATTCGGGCGGCTTCCATATCATCTATCGAGATAATATCCTTTTTAGTTTTTATTTTTTGAGCAGTTATACTTGTTGAAAAAAGAAGAAAAATAATAAGTGAAAAAATGCAAGTTTTGTTCATGAGTTTTAATTATTTATAGATTTAAAATAATAGTTAGTTAATCAAAGATAAATAAAAATATCAAATGAAAGGAATAATGATGTCGAATTTTGTCTGTATTATTCAGGAAAATACGAATCTATAAAGCGTTTTAAACGCTTCTTCATTAGCCATTGGCTTTGGGCTGTTGACTGAAAGGAGGGGTAGGGGAGAGGTGATTTACTGTATTTAACCCTATCAAGACGATAATTAGCGGATTAGTATTATCTTCGCATAATTATTTATCTGGCTTATATGTTAATACAATTTTTGTTTGTCCTTGTGGCTATCATTATCGGAGCGCGCCTTCAAGGCATCGGCTTGGGCGTAATGGGCGGATTGGGGCTTGCCGTCCTTGTTTTTGGTTTTGGGTTGGAGCCGACGTCCCCGCCGATCGACGTCATGCTGATGATCGTCGCGGTCATCGCCGCAGCGGGATGTATGCAGGCGGCGGGCGGACTTGATTTGATGGTTTCCCTCGCCGAAAAACTTCTGCGCGAGCATCCGCGACGCATTACCTTGTTAAGCCCGATAATAACCTATCTGTTCACATTCGTCGCCGGAACAGGGCATGTCGCCTATTCGGTACTGCCTGTCATAGCTGAAGTGGCAAGGGAAACGAAGATACGCCCCGAACGTCCTCTCTCTATCGCCGTGATAGCCTCCCAGCAGGCGATAACAGCCAGCCCTATATCCGCGGCCACGGTCGCTTTATTAAGTATGTTGAGCGGATTTAATATTTCACTTTTGGACATTCTGATCATAACAATACCTTCCACTTTGGTCGGTATCTTGTTAGGCGTGTTATTCAGTATGCGGATGGGCAAAGAATTGCATGAAGACCCCGAATACCTGCGCCGTCTCAACATCGGGATGTTTAATCAGGACAAACCGTCAACGCGCGTCAACCTTAAGATAAAAAGCAAAGCCGGGCTTTCTGTCCTTTTATTTATACTGGCTACGGCGTTGATTATTCTCTTCGGGTCGATGGAGAGCCTGCGGCAAATAGGAGGGAAGTCTTTGAATATGCCCGTTATCATAGAGATACTGATGTTGTCCGCCGCCGCCCTTATTTTGCTTCTCACCCGGACGAACGGGATTAAAGCGGCGCAAGGTTCTGTCTTTGTGGCGGGGATGCAGGCGGTGGTCGCCATCTTTGGTATAGCGTGGATGGGCGATACGTTTATAAATGGGAATATGAGCCAATTGCAAGCTTCCATAGAAGGTGTTGTGACGTCGATGCCTTGGATATTCGGTATTGCCTTGTTTGTCATGTCTATCCTGCTTTATAGTCAAGCGGCGACTGTGCGCGCGTTGATGCCTTTGGGTATTGTGTTGGGCATATCGCCTTGGATGCTTATCGCGCTTTTCCCGACGGTAAACGGATACTTTTTCCTTCCCAATTACCCGACGGTGGTGGCAGCCATCAACTTTGACCGCACAGGTACGACACGCATCGGAAAATGGATTGTCAATCACTCGTTTATGTTGCCCGGATTGATCGCCACCTTTGGCGCGGTATGCACAGGTCTGCTGCTGATCACGCTGCTGCATTGAGAAAACCGGCGCGCGAGCGAAAGGGTAGGGGAGGCGGTTCGCCGGTTTACTCCTATTCAGAAAAAGTTTCTCATTGATTCATCATATAAACGGTTTGTTTCTCTTACTTCTATTATCATTTCGCGCTTATTGGAATAGTAATCATCGTGTAAGAATGTGCCGGAAAAGTGTAAGTCATTTTTTCGCCGTTCACTTTTTGTGTTTGAGTATTTGTTTTAACAGATTGTTTGTTCGCGGAATTTTCATCTTTGATGTCTTTGCCGTTCACTTCATAAATGGTAGCCGTTCCGTTGAATTTTCCTTGTTGACTGAA
>JAISKQ010000126.1 GCA_031260865.1 Prevotella sp. | reverse complement strand
CATATTCGAACAATCAATTGAAGAAATACTTTATTCCCCTTACGCCTCTTCATGGAATGAAGTTATACCCGAATATTGCATTTCATGTAATAAGTGGAAAAAATGCCGTGGAGGCTGTCTCGCGGCGTCAGAGCAATGTGGTTTAGGCTTGGGGCATGTGGATCCGATAATGACCGAAATAGAGAATCGCTAATTCAATCACCTCCTCCCCTTTGGGACAGGTTAGAGGAGGTGAGTCCATGAATTGCCGTCCAATATTCATTTACAGCCTTCTCTCGACTTTTCGCCAAGATACCCGCCATGATGGCGCTTTGCGTATTCGAAAATCGTGAAGCCTATTTTTTTCATCGTTCCCACTACCAGGATGTCGCCTATTACAGTCATTACCGTTGTGGAAGTAGTAGGGGTAAGCCCAAGACTGCAAACTTCATCCGGATGTCCGGTTAAAATGCAGATATCGGCTTTCTGAGCCAGCAGGCTATCCGGATCGCCGGTTATCACAATGAATTTTATATCGTCGTAAAGGCTCTTCGCCAATGTAATGAGTTCCACTATTTCCCTGGTCTTCCCGGAGTTGGATATAGCTAATACGACATCATTTTCTTGCAGGATACCCAAATCGCCATGTTGCGCCTCGCTTGGGTGTATAAATACCGAGGGCGTTCCCGTGGAGCTGAATGTGGTCGCTATATTTTGAGCTATTTGCCCGGCTTTACCCATTCCGCTGGTCACTAATTTCCCTTTTTTCTTGTTCACTTGTTCCACAATAAGGTCTATCGCTTCCTCATAGACATCGCTGACAGGGATGTTCATTATCGCCGAGGCTTCGTGCGCTAATATAGAATGTATATCGTCAGTATTCATCTTTTTATTTTTTTGCCAAAGATACAATATTTATCCTTATCTATACAATAAGGATCTGAACAGATGATTCGCTCAGATCCTTATATTAGATAAAGTTGAAATTTTAATTCGTTTTAAACTTGAATTGCACTTTGGCTAAATCTTCATTCGCTTTTTCTATCTTGCCTTTCAGGTTTTCTTTGTAGGCAACCAGTTTCTTTTGCAAATCTTCATCGCCGGTCGCAATCATTTGCAGGGCTAATATGGCGGCGTTCAACGATCCGTTTATGCCAACTGTCGCCACAGGTATTCCCGGAGGCATCTGGACAATGGCAAGTAAAGCGTCCATACCATCCAATGTAGCATCGACAGGGACGCCGATAACAGGGATAGGAGTCATTGACGCGATAACACCCGGTAAATGGGCTGCCATACCCGCCGCGGCGATAATAACCTTGATTCCTCTGTCTTTTGCCGCTTTTGCAAAAGCTTCCACGCGTTCCGGAGTACGATGCGCGGATAAGGCATTCATTTCGAATGGGATTTCCATCTCATCGAAAAATTTAGCAGCCTTCTCCATCACAGGAAGATCGGAAGTACTCCCCATTATAATACTTACAACGGGTTTCATTATTTATTTGCCTATTAAGGTTTTGTAATCCGCGGCTGATAACAGTTCAGCTAATTCAGCGGCTTCAGTCACCGATATTTTGATGATCCATCCATTTCCGTAAGGGTCTTCATTTATCAGTTCGGGCTTGTCTTCCAATTCAGCGTTTACTTCAAGCACCTCTCCCGAAACAGGCATTAAAAGGTCTGAAACAGTTTTTACGGCTTCCACGCTACCAAATACACCTTCTTTAGCGATAGTTTCGCCTTCCGAAGTTACATCCACATACACGATTTCACCTAATTCGCCTTGTGCAAATTCTGTGATACCAACAAAAGCCGCATCGCCTTCTACTCTAATCCATTCGTGGTCTTTTGAATACTTTAAATTTTCAGGAAAGTTCATAATTCGTTTTTTTATAATTTATTTATATTATCATAGATTTCTCAGAAATATCACAAATCCCCAGTAAGCGCCTATCCATACCGTTAGAAACGAGATCGCTATCCCTATCAGGAAACCGATATAGACTTGTGACGGAGTACTTTTATTCAACGCTAAACGGGATACTCCCAAACATCCCGCTAAGATAAACAAAATGATGAATAAAATATATAGATTTAGTCCTTTAATATAATAACAAACTGACATTACGCACCCGATTACTCCTCCTATGCCTATCATATAGGCGCTTATGTTCCAAAAACGGGATATTAATGTGTAAATAACGAGCAATATTACAGGTATGGCGACTATTGCCAAAAACCAGACATAAAGTTTAGCCGAAAAAAAGTAATAGAATAAAAGCCCGTATGACATAAAGAATACAAAGAACGGCAACAACCACTCATCCTTATTGTTAAGTCGGAAGTTATGAATGATTCCCGCCAGTTTCAGAAAATACATGCCGGATGCCGGAATTATACAGGAGAAGAATAAGACGGGTGTCATAAATTGAACAAACTGATTCGCAAACAGAAATTTAAAATCAGTATGTATATATATAAGGATCACGGCATAAATCGCCATAAAGAGGGGATGCAGCGCGATAGATACAACGCGCGCGAGAATTGGTTGTTTTTCTTTTGGGGGTTCGTAAACTTCCAAGTTCTTTATATTGTCCTTATTTAGCTCATAGCCGGTTTCTTCCATCATATTTCTTTTCTTAATCGTGCCACAGGCAGGTTCATTTGTTCTCTGTATTTCGCAACCGTCCGCCGGGCGATAATATATCCTTTTTCTTTTAATATTTCCGACAGCTTATCGTCGGTCAACGGTCTTTTCTTATCCTCGTTTCCAATACATTCTTTAAGGATAGCCTTTACTTCCCGGGAGGATATTTCTTCGCCTGTATCGGTTTGCATCGATTCGGAGAAGAAATATTTTAGCGGATAAACGCCCAAGTTCGTTTGTACATATTTACTATTGCTTACCCGCGATATAGTGGAAATGTCGTAACCTGTGCGTTGGGCAATATCTTTCAGTATCATCGGTTTAAGTTGAGCTTCGTCTCCGGTCAGGAAAAAGTCGTATTGCATATCCATAATGGCCTGCATGGTACGTTGCAAAGTATCCTGACGCTGTTTGATCGCGTCAATAAACCAACGAGCCGAATCTAACTTTTGCTTGACAAATAGAGCCGCGTTTTTATTGTCGGCGGACATACTTTCTTTGTTGTCGGAATATCCTTTTAGTAAATTGGAATATTCATGGCTTACTTTTAAATCCGGAATATTACGGTTGTTGAGGCTGAGAAAGAGTTCGCCGTTATAGGTTTCGATGGTAAAATCGGGGACGATTGTACTTAGCGTGAGGGAAAGAGTATCACCCCAATTGTTGCCCGGTTTGGGATTAAGGGTTGTTATCTCCTGTATCGCCTCTTTCAATTCCGATTCGTCTATTTCCAGTTGTTTGATGATTTTATCATAATGTCTTTTAGAAAATTCCTCAAAGTAATCGGTAATGATTTGGGTCGCTATATTTATAACATCCGACTTTTCCCTTCTTTCCAGTTGTAATAGCAAACATTCCTGCAAAGTCCGCGACGCGATTCCCGCCGGTTCAAAATCCTGAATTGTTTCCAGTATTGTTTCCAGTTTGGATACCGGGACATCAATATTCTGTTGAAAAATAAGGTCATCGGAAATCGCGGCTAAAGAACGGTCTAAATACCCGCTTTCATCAATGTTGCCAATAATATATTCCGCTACCTTTTCATCATTTTCGTTAAGTTCGCATTCACCAAGTTGCTCCAAAAGATATTCATGCAGGGATGCAGCGACGGAAAAAGGAATTTCGTCCTGTCTGCCCGAAGACTGCCTGTTATTATCCCGAAACTGGTAATCCGGCATCTCGTCCTCGTTCATATAGTCGCCCAATGTAATATCTTCTTGCGAAATATTAGTATCGTCATCCGGACTATAATCGTCATCGTATTCCGAAGGGTTATCTACTGTTTCCAGCCCTTCTTCCAGCGCGGGATTGTCTTCCAGTTCCTGCTTTATCCGCTCTTCCAGTTCAAGCACAGGCAATTCGGTTAATTTAATAACCTGCATTTGCAAAGGCGAAAGCTTTTGCTGCTGTTTGAGCTGTAATTGTTGTTTAAGAGCCATATAAACGCTGTAATTCTTCTAACAAAGATAAGAATATTTTAGTTCAGTAGATTTTTAAGTATATGAATTAACGGTATCAGCCAAGATTTTCCATTTTTCTAATTTTTCGTCAAACCGCATTCCCGCGTTCGCCGCGCTGGGTGAAGGTAGGGTTATGAATATATGCTCTCCATCGAAACCGACATATCTTTTATAAAACGCTTCGGCTTTCTTACTGGTGAAAAATATGTGTTTAATCCGCGGATACTCTTTGAAGAATTTATTGAAATCATTGGGTCTTTCATTTTTTATATTGCTATCCAAGCTGCCTTGTCCTTCACACGATTCGAGTACATCCCAAATGGCTATTCTTTTCTCTTTTAGCAGGGTGTTCTTTTCTTCATACTCTTCGGGAAGAGGCTTGTTGAACAGCAAAAAAATGATTTTCCAGAATTGATTGCTTTTATGCCCATACCGTTCTTGTTTTCTCAGGGATTCTTCACTGGGCATTGTTCCCAGTATCAGGATTCTTGAATTATTGTCCGCGATTGGTATAAAGGCAATTTTTCTCATCCGCTATATTATTTTATCCCATGCATCATCTTCAGCAATCTTTTGGATAGGAAGAACAGGATGACAGACGCGGCTCCCGCCATGAACACAAACAACATGAAAAAGTCATACAGGTTGGAAATCCGGTATCCCATAAAGGTTTTTGGATTTTCCATTTGTTGCTTTTCCAAATTGTTCTGTATTTGACTTTTTAGCGTTTTATCTTCAATTTTGGAGAATGTTATTTTATCGAATGGAATGACTGCCGTGCCGTCTTTCTCGGTCACAGACTCCGCAAAATCTTTAGGGAGTAATGTTAGGGAATTATCTTTTTCGGCGGACTGTACCAATGCCAGTTCAATGATCGGCTGAGGGTAATAACCGCTTAATGTGCCGGCGAATTTATTTGCCGTAGCGGTACTCAAATACCAGACCGCCATTAGAAGCGAAGCAAAGCGTAGTGGCGCCAATTTATTTACCATCGATAAACCAATGGGCGATAAACAGAGTTCGCCAAACGTATGGATTACATATAAACTAATCAGCCATAGCATACTTACTTTCACTCCGGGAGCCAGCCCTTTCACACCAAAGGCAATGACCAAATAGCCCGCGGCAAGTAAAAATAGTCCGATGGATTGTTTGAATGGGGATGCCGGTTCTTTTCCTCTTTTGTTCAATTTTGTCCAAAGCATTACAAATAGAGGCGCGAAAATAATAATGGAAAAGGCATTTACCGATTGAAAGTAAGATGTCGGTATTGTCCGGTTGAATAGCTCAATATGCCTATCGGTTTGTTCTTCCGCGAAATAAGTAAGGGAAGCTCCTGCCTGTTCGAATGCCGCCCAAAAGAAAATGACAAAGAAAGCAATGATATAAATCACCCAAATACGGGAACGTTCTATTTTTGTCAATGATGGGTCTGATATGATGTATCCGGGAGCAGCAACCGTTAAAGAAAAAATAATAGAACCTATCAAGTCCGTTTCCAATAGAAAATAAAGGAGGTAAAATAGTATAATCCATACCGTTCCCCATATTATAACATTCCGAACGCTTGATGTCTTTTTCTCTTCCGAAAGGTTCTCTGATGATTTTATAGTCTCATTTTTATTTACATCCTTATTATTAGGGATAATTCCTATCGCGTCCCCGTTTGGCGTTTTTAGATATTTATCTTTAAAAATAAAAAATATCGTAACACCTATAAGCATACCTATACATGCCGCCAAAAAGCCCCATCTGAAATCAGCCGGATGACCTGTATCTCCAAAGAAGCCGCAAATCAGAGGCGCGATAAACGACCCGGTGTTGACTCCCATATAGAATATTGTATAAGCTGAATCTTTTCGCCTATCGCCGGCAGTGTATAATTGCCCTACCATCGAGGAAATATTCGGTTTAAAGAAACCGTTGCCTAAAATAAGGAATCCTAAACCGGAGAACATCAGGATTGTCGCTGTACCAATGGTCTCAAAAAAACAACCCGAAAGAAATAGTAGGAATTGACCTATCGCCATCACGAGCGCGCCTACTATTATAGAACGCCTGTTGCCCCAATAGCGGTCGGCAATGTAGCCTCCGATGAGAGGAGTGAGATACACTAATCCGGTATAGCTTCCATATATTTGTCCACTATATGATTTGTCGAATAATAGAGCGTTAAGCATATAGAGCGAGAATAATGCCCGCATGCCATAATAGCTGAAACGTTCCCACATTTCAGTCGCGAAAAGCAAATATATACCTTTGGGGTGTCCTTTTTGTTCCGTGTTTATTTCGGGAGTCATCCTATAAATTTCAGTCGTTCTTTATAAAAAATCCGGTTGTTTTAATGAACCGGATTTTGATTTTACTTTTTAATATTTGGTAACTCAAGCCCATAGCCTTTTTTCTTATCCTCCGCTTTGAGCATAAAGGCAACGATGAGAGCCAGGATGCCGAAACATGTGAAGATGATCATGGGTAGAGTGTAATTATATGTAAAACTACCATCGACGCGTTGTCCGGTCACACAATATTTTTCCAGTATTTTCCCTATTATATATGGCACTCCCATCAATCCCCAATTCTGTACCCAGAAGATTAACGCGTATGCTGTCCCCAATTTATTCTCAGGAATAATTTTCGGAACAGACGGCCACATGGCAGATGGCACCAACGAAAAGGCGATACCTAATAGTACCATCAAGGCTGTCGCGAACCACCATACATTGAGTAATGGAATCGCGAATAGAAAATGTACCACAATAAGTAATACAGCGCCAATCATCATTATTGTAGCGCCTTTCCCTTTTTTATCATATATTCCACCAAAGAAAGGTGTTAAGAATATGGCTCCAAGAGGAAGTATAGCCGGGATATTGCCTGCGAATTCAGGTTCAACGTTGTATTTATTTATCATAAGGTCAACCGCATACTTCAAGAATGGGAAAACGGCAGAGTAGAATAACACACATAAAAACGCGATCAACCAAAATCCTCTGTTTTTAACAATGAAGAGAATATCAGATACCTTGAACGGTTCGTCTGCCACTTCATCCATTTGAGTCATAGAGGCGTCTAATTTTCTATCCATAACGCTGAATACAAGGAAAGCTATTAATCCGATGCAAAGCAGGACAAGACCAAATAGAATAGGAGCTGAAATACTATTAAAATATTTTGCAATAGGTATGGCTCCGGATAAGGCAAGAGTTGTGCCTATACGCGCGACCGAGACTTGCAGTCCCATCGCCAAGGCCATTTCGTGTCCTTTAAACCACCTGACTATTATTTTAGTGACTGTGATACCGGCTATTTCCACACCCATACCAAAAATGGCAAATCCAATACTGGCTACCATCACCTGAGTGCTAATTCCAAATATAGCGCCATCAAATGTTTGACCGTAAGCAACCGCGTAATATTTTAGAGAACAGCCGAGAACCATTAATATACACGCGCCTAATCCCGTAAAACGGACGCCCATCTTATCAAGAATAATGCCTCCAAAAATGAGCATGAATAGAAATACGTTAAACCATCCGTATGCACTCGTAAAGAAACCGTAATCAGAACTTTTCCATCCCAGTTCACTTTCGAGCATTGGTTTTAAAGGAGCCATAACATCTGTAATAAAGTATCCACAGAACATGGTTAACGCGACGACGCACAGCACTCCCCAGCGGGCAGCTTTGGAATCGCTTAATTTTTGTTTTAATATTTCCGTCATAATAGGCTTGTTTTTGGTGTATTCAATGTTAGTTTAAATTTTTTATCATGCAAAAGTATTGAAAAGAATTATAAATACGACGCACAATAAGGTAAAACATGGAAATTTGTTGGATAAATTATGATTAACAACAATTTTTAGCCGCGTTTTGAATCCCTGTATTTTGATTAGATGTATCTTTGTCTAAAATATTAGGGACATGACTTTGAAAGATAAACATATCATATTGGGGATTACCGGCAGCATAGCAGCCTATAAAGCGGCGTCGCTTGCCCGTCTGCTTATAAAAGCCGGAGCAGAGGTGCAAATTGTGATTACGCCGGCAGGAAAAGAATTTATCACTCCCGTGACATTGTCCGCGTTGACCGGAAAGCCCGTTGTCAGTGAGTTTTTCACGGCGAATGATGGTACTTGGCATAGCCATGTGGATCTTGGTCAATGGGCTGATTTGATGTTGATCGCTCCCGCCACGGCTTCCACTTTAGGGAAAATGGCAAATGGAGTGGCGGATAATATGCTAATTACGACCTACATGTCGATGAAAGCGCCTGTTATGATTGCTCCCGCGATGGATCTCGACATGTTCGCGCATCCGTCTACCACCCGAGCTTTGGATTTGCTCCGTTCGTATGGTAATATCATCATAGAGCCTGCCGCTGGCGAATTGGCAAGCCACCTGATAGGAAAAGGACGTATGGAAGAACCCGAAAATATACTGTCCATTGTGGAGGATTTTTTTGCAAAAGGACAATCGCTATCGAAGAAGAAAATATTGATAACCGCGGGACCTACATACGAAAAGATAGACCCGGTGCGCTTTATCGGAAATTATTCTTCGGGAAAAATGGGATTCGCCCTTGCTGAAGAATGTGCCCGCCGCGGAGCTGAAGTGACGCTTGTCGCCGGACCGGTCTCGTTAAAGGCGAATCATCCGAATATAACGAGGATAGACGTCGAATCGGCGGAAGATATGTACAATGCTTCCGTAAAAGCCTTTCCGTCAATGGATGCCGCTATCTTGTGCGCCGCGGTAGCCGATTATCGCCCGGCGGAACAGTATGCCGAAAAGGTAAAAAGAGGAGAGGATTTGTTCACAATCTCGCTTGTTCCCAACAACGATATAGCCGCGTCGTTAGGTAAGATGAAAAAAGCGAATCAGACGCTTGTCGGTTTTGCCTTGGAAACGAATGACGAAGAGGCGAACGCCCTGAAAAAGATAGTGAAAAAGAACCTTGATTTCATTGTACTGAACTCACTGAATGACGCCGGAGCCGGTTTTAAGCACGATACCAACAAGATATCCATTCTTAATAAAAATGGGGAACGAAAAGATTTTGCTTTGAAATCGAAAAAAGAAGTCGCCTCGGATATTATTGACGAAACGTTGATGTAAACGCCTTAGCGATACAGTCTTCCCTGTACTGTCTCCCTTTCGGCAAACCGTTTCAGTATCTTCGCCGTAAACTCAAAGTTCTTTAATCCCCAGTCAGGAGCTATCAGCAACTGTTTTGGCGATTGGGATACGAAACGTTCTATGATGAAGTCCGGATTCAACCGTTCGGCAAAATCGACGCACAAATCAATGTATTCATCTATCTCAAACAGGTTGAACCATTCGGGATGCTCCTTGTATTGCCTTGCCATCACAGTTCCTTTTATCAGTTGTAACTGATGCAGTTTTACTGTCGTCAAAGGTAGTTTAGCTACCACATCGGCATGCGCGAGTATTTGCTCACGGGTCTCACGCGGTAAACCCAAAATAAGGTGCGCCCCTGTGTAGATGCCCTTTGCAGCGGTCTTTCTTATGGCTTCTTCACTTTCCTTATACGTGTGTCCGCGGTTAATAAAGCCTAATGTAGCATCAAGGGTTGATTCCAAGCCATATTCTATCAAGAGAAAAGTCCTCTTGTTTAACCCGGCAAAATAGTCCAGTAACTCATCCGGCATACAATCGGGGCGCGTGCCGATAATCAGTCCCACCACATTAGGGTAAGATAACGCCTCTTCATATAATCCGATAAGCTTATCCATGCTGTCGTACGTATTCGTATATGACTGAAAGTAAGCTAAATATTTCATATCTGGATATTTATAAGAGAAGAAGTCAATCCCATCTTTCAACTGGTCGCTTACCGAACGTCGCTTGCCTCCATACCCCGGACTAAAACTCTGGTTGTTGCAATAGGTACAGCCTCCAACAGCCTTGTTTCCATCCCTGTTGGGGCAGGTAAATCCCGCGTTGATTGATATTTTCTGAACTTTATAAGGGAAATGCTTTGAAAGCAGCTCTCCAAATTCCTTATAGAATCTATTTTCCATCAGCCTTTTTTTAATTTTATATGCAAAGATAGTATTTTTCAAGCCGGCGGACAATCCAATAAACGCGGTGGTGAAAGCGGCATGGCAAGAATGAAGACAGGCGCTTATCAGCAGTATAATTTTTATCTTTTGTCTACAAATGTTATACGATGTGCAAAAAATGTTAAACAACGTATTTTAATAGAAATAATACTCACTTATTATATGTACACTTATTATATTTGCGACCGAATAAAACAGAGTGACTGAAATAGAATAAATAATGTTTTAGATGGATGGAGATTGCAACATATTAGAAAGCATTAATAATGAAGATATTGGATGCTTAATCTGGAGAATTTCCAAATTTTGGCAAAGAGGAAAACATAGATTGCTCGATGAATTTGGTCTTACAAGTTCTCAGTTAGAATTGCTTGGCGCTA
The DNA here is from genome assembly GCA_031260865.1 of Prevotella sp. Classification (GTDB taxonomy): domain Bacteria; phylum Bacteroidota; class Bacteroidia; order Bacteroidales; family Dysgonomonadaceae; genus Dysgonomonas. The sequence goes on along the minus strand of JAISKQ010000126.1, from coordinate 592 downwards.
TTTACCACATGTCGAAGCTTAAAATGGAAATTACGCAGATCATATTGTCACAAGAGACGGATATTGATCCGATGACGACTTCCACAATCTTAAGAACTTTACAGCGGAAAGGGTTTATCAGCCGGCGCGAAAGCCTTACAGATACTCGGGCGCGCGTAGTAGAAATCACAGAAGCAGGTTCCGAACTTTTTGAAAAAGCGATTATAAAAGTCAAGAAAGGTCAGAATAAGCTGTTTGAAAATATTGATAAAGAATCTTTAAAGATTCAATTACAGATTCTTTTAAGAGAAATGGATAAATTGAGTAATAAAACAAACAATAAATTATAATTAGGTATGAATTTGAAAAAGATTGTTATTGGAGCTATGGCTCTATTGGTTATGGCATCTTGTGGAAAGAAATTCACCAATCCTTTCGGGGATGGCGATGATAAGCCGCAAGTATATGAAACGACTGTTCTTGCCGAACAGTCGGCGCAATTAGAAACAGTATATCCCGCGACGATAAAAGGTCAGGAAGATATAGAAATCAGACCGCGTATCGATGGTTTTATCGATGCCATCCGTGTGGATGAAGGTTCGGTAGTGAGAAA
>JAISKQ010000072.1 GCA_031260865.1 Prevotella sp. | reverse complement strand
ATGCGCAGGTGGATGCCGATATTGTCGGCAAGACGAAGCAGTTGCCGTCATCAATAGCATTGTTTTGGGATGTATCCATGTCGATGCAGGATAGGAATATAGCTGCCGAGATAGAACTGTTAGACGCGTACTTTAGTAAGATAAAGAACTTGACGGTTGATTTGCATACGTTCAACTGTGTAGCGATGCCGGTAAAAACCTTCGCTATAAAGGGCGGGAATTGGAATGAGCTGAAAAAATACTTACAATCAGTCTGTTACGATGGCGCTACCCAGTTCGGAAATCTTGACTTCGCCAAGGTAAAGGCGGATGAAATACTATTGTTCTCCGATGGGTTAAGCAACTTCGGGAAGAATGTACCGCTTACAGGGAAAATACCGGTGGCGACTGTCAGTTCCTCATTGAAAGCGGATTATAGTATGCTGCAATATTTGGCTTCTGTTACGGGCGGAAAATATATAAACCTTATGCAACAGCCTGTAAAAGAATCTGTGACATTATTGTTGCAAGACAGCTATCGTTTTATATCGGCGGATTATAATCAATCGGAGATAGCCGGCTTTACCACATCGTCTGTTTTTATTAAACCTGCGTCGGTCTTTTCTGTAGCGGGAAAGCTAAAGGTTTCAAAAGCCGTTGTCACCCTTCATTTTGGTATCGGCAACGAAGTCCTGTCGTCAAAGACAATTATAGTAAATAGTAATAGCTTAGCTGATTATGATAATATTACGGAACGTATATGGGCGGAGAAGAAAATAAGTGAGTTGGATTTACTGTACGAAAAAAATAAGGTGGAAATAGAAGACTTGGGGCGCAAGTATAATATCGTTACTCGAAATACATCGTTAATTGTATTGGACAGGGTAGAGGATTATGTGCAAAATGGGATAGTACCTCCCGCCGAGTTGCTGAATGAATATGTCAGTCGGATGGAAAACCTGAATAAGGCTAAGGTTGAGACTGAAAAGGCGCATATTAATCTTGTCGTATCTATGTTTAACAATCGGAAAGAGTGGTGGAACCGTACGTTCCCTAAAACGAAAGCTCCGGGGAAAGCAAAGGCAAAGGAAGATTTATACGCCACCTCCGCTGTTGCCGCGGACAACCTCAGCGAACGCAGGGTAATCGCGGAAGAAGCTTCTGCGGAAATGCTTCTGGCGGCTCCTTCAAGGGTGGTGACGGCGGATGAAGCTGTTAGGGAAGAAGCCTACATGGTGCAGGAAGATCTAAAATCGGTGGATGCAAACAAGGAGAAGAAAGAAAAGTCCTCGATAGCATCACGACCGCAAACCGTAGCCAAGATACAATTAGCGGCTTGGAATCCGGATACCCCGTATCTGAAGGTTTTGAAAGAAAAGGCGAACGGCGAGCTGTATCAGGCTTATCTGGATATTCGTGATGGATATAAAACATCCCCGTCATTCTACTTGGATGTGGCAAGCTTGTTTGAAGAACGAGGGTTGAAACAAGAGGCTTTGATTATCCTATCGAACCTTGCCGAGCTGGAAGTGGAGAATTACAGGATGTTGCGGGTTTTGGCTCATCGTTTGCAGCAGTTAGGTTATACCGATTACGCGATTAGTGAGTTTGAAGTGGTGACGCGCCTACGTCCCGAAGAACCTCAGTCTTACCGCGATTTGGCTTTGGCAAAAGAACAGAACAAAGAATACCAAGAAGCGGTGAACCTGCTGTATAAGATAATCGGACAATCTTGGGATGGGCGTTTCCCCGAAATAGAAGTGATAGCGGCGGAAGAAATGAATAAAGTGATCGCTTTGGCTAATCGCGAGAAGGTGAATTTGTCATTAGATAACATTGATAAGCGATTGATATATAATATGCCGGTGGATGTCCGCGTTGTGTTGAACTGGGATACGGACAACAGCGATATGGATTTGTGGGTAATTGACCCTTATGGTGAAAAGTGCATGTACAACAATACTCTTACCCATATCGGAGGAATTATATCAAGGGATTTCACAGGGGGATATGGCCCCGAAGAGTTCCTGATAAAAGAGGCTGTCAACGGGATATATAAAATCAAGGCAAATTATTACGGTTCAAGGGAACAGACATTGATAGGTCCTACCACTATTTATCTTGATATCTACACACGCTTCTCATCCGGACGGGAAAAGAAAGAGACAATAACGCTCCGGTTGACTGATAATAAGGAGATTGTGGATATAGGTGAAATTAAATTTAGCAGTAAATAAGTAAAAAAGCCCAGACCTCTCCAAAAGACTTGGAGAGGCTGACGGCTTATTTATGATCTAAATAATAGATATGGTATTCAGCTTTTTCCTTAGCCGTTTTAAGGCTGTCTACCCGCGATGTCACAACAGACAACTCAAAAGATTTGGCGATAGCCGATTTTGCTTGTTGAGGCAAGGAGTATGAATATTTTCCCTGTCCCTCAATGGAGACGGTTAAGGGTTTGTCTATATTCGTAAATATAAACATAGCCATTCCGTTTTCATTAGCGCCTGCAAAACGGATGATTTCGTGTGTTTTGCCTAAGTTGGTAAAGCGATAATTTAATCCATCGTCATTCACCGGAATGGATTCAGCGAATGAGCCGTCTCGGGTTGATATTTTTAGTCTGTTATGCCGCTGGCTACCGATGAAAACGCTTTCTATATAAAGGTTTCCGTTTTCTTCAACCCCAGACCGGAGCGTTGTGCCCGTCATAGAAGATGTAACACTTTCTGTCGGTATATAGCTCCCTGTTTCTTGATATTGCTTGTTTTGCTGAAAGCTGAATTGTTTCCTCTTTTGTTCAACCTGAGGTTGCAACAGCAGTATCAACGAATCACAGGAACTGATTATCTGTTGGTTCTCTCCTCGTCGAACAGAATCCAATAAAGCAAGCCCTTCTTTTTGTTGAGCAAATGCTTTTGGAAATTTAATCTTTAAACTGTCAAGCTGTTGTTTAGCAGAGGTATACTCTTGTTGCTCGTAAAAAAGCCTCGCTTTGTTCAATTCTAATTGGGCTTCTTCATTCCCGGACGTACAAGCCGATAATAGGAAGAACAATATCAGAGGAATCTCTTTATAATATCTTTTCATAGAAGAATAATTATAAAATGGTAATGTTTAATCTTGTGTTTTATTGACCCTATTCAGCTTATGTTGAAGCATATAATTCGCGGTTTGAAACATCGCGATAGAATAATTTTGCATACTATCGGCTTTTGCATTGAATTTATCTATAAAGTTCTTTGCCTGCTCCTCTTTATAAACATACAACCCCTTTACTTGTTCTTTAAAGTTATAAGAGTAAAAATAGTCCGAATTTATACATCCCAAAGCGTTATCGGAAGAAAAGAACGCGTAAGGGCGCTTGTCTTTGAATAAATCGATTCCGAAAGTGTTATTGATATATGATCGGTTTAATAAGCCCATAACGGTAGGGAATACATCTACTTGACCACCTAAATCTTTTACCTGTAAAGGATTTTCAAAGTTAGGAGAATAAATTATTAGAGGGACGTGATTTAGCGAGAGAGGCATATCAAAAATTTGTGTGCCTACAATTTTCCCGTGGTCTCCTAATAAAACAAAAATCGTATTCTGAAACCAATCTTGCTTCGATGCCTTCGAGAAGAATTCTTGTATAGCATTATCCGCGAAAGCGACAATTTGGTACTGTGTATCTTTACTTGTTTTTTTAAATTTCGGCGGGACAATATAAGGAGGATGATTGCTTATTGTCAGAATTGTGGATAGGAACGGTTTTGTATCTTGAGCCTTTTCGTTTATTTTTCCTAAGGCATATTCAAACAGAAAATCATCTGCTACACCAAAGCCGTTTTTTATTTTATCGTTGGGATAATCTTCTTCCGAATATATTTCCTCTATTCCGTTTTCGGTAAGGAAAGCTTTCATGTTGTCATATTGCGCTTCATGCGTCATAAAGAACATTGTCCTATAGCCTTGTTCTTGCAATATATTAGGTAATCCTTGACATAATGGGATATTCACATCTTTCATCATATTCCGGTCGAATAGGGCAGGTAAGCCATATAGCGTAGCCAGTATTCCATGATTGGTGTGTGTGCCTGCCGAATAGAAATGATCGAAATAATAGGATTTTTTTATCAGCTGATTTAGGAAAGGGGTTATTTCATTGCCGTTTTCTTCTATTTTTAGTAAGTCTGAGGACATTGACTCCATTAGTATAATGATAACATTCATGTTTTTAGCGTCTCCACTCGCTATGATATTTCGCGAAATGGGCGATTTTGGACTGAACGCTAAAGTTGTATCAATATTTAAAGTTTTTTGTACAAACGAAATAGCATCTTTATCGGACATGAAATTATCAACATTATGATATGATTTTGATGATTCGATCATGTCTCGCATAAAATAGAAACTGGGATTTATGCCTAACTGGTTCAAGAAAGAGTTTGTGCAAAAATATGCTTGGCTGGTTTTAATGGGATTATATCCGAAACGTCCGCGTATGCCGAAAATACAGCTCGCTATGAGGAAAAGGCATAAAGGTATGTAATATAAGAACATTTTACCCTTTGTCTCTTTTTGTCCTTTTGCAAGTATAACTCTGCTTAATTTGAATATCAAATAAGCAAATAATGCAATAATGACAATAAATAAGACGAAATAGACATAATAAGATGATTCTTGAAGGATCATTTTTGCATTTGTATTGCCCTCTTCTTTCCAATTAAAGATAGATACATTTATGTGTTTAAAGAAGTAAGTAAAGTAAGGAATGTTTGCGGTTCCGATGGCAAAAATGATAGTGTATATTATAATATAAAATAGATTAATCGTATATAAAACAGCCTTGTTCAATTTGTTAAACAGTCCTAACACAGCTAAAATTATCAACGGTAGGATTGAGCAATAACATGCGATGACATTATCGAACCAAAGTCCACGCAGTAACGCCGAAATAATTAAGCCGATTTTAGATTCCTCGATTACCTCTATGTGTAGCCAGTTTGTAAAAAGTAAGACAATACGTTGTATTGTCATAAACAGAAGAGCAATAATATGTACGGTAAGTACATAATAAATACCTTTGATAAATTTAGTCATTTATATTCGTTCCGATTGGTTTAAAGTCATAGAAAAGGTTGCAGGGCAACCTTTTCTATTGAGATTTATTTACCAGGCAAATAATGGATATTCTTTCATAATGGCATTCACCTTTTCACGGACAGAATTTATTGTTTGTCCGTTTTCAGGATTTGAAAGAACCGTATCTATCATTTCCACTATTTCACCCATTAACGGTTCTTTAGCGCCGCGTGTGGTGATTGCCGGAGTACCGAATCGAAGCCCTGATGTAAGGAAAGGGCTACGGCTATCGAAAGGAACCATATTTTTATTTGTTGTAATATCCGCTTTAACGAGCGCTTTTTCAGCTATCTTTCCTGTTAATTCAGGGAATTTAGGACGCAGGTCGATCAGCATCGAGTGGTTATCAGTACCTCCCGACACCACTTTGTAGCCTTTGTCGATGAAAGCTTGCGCCATAACAGCTGCGTTCTTTTTCACTTGAGCCTGATATACCTTATAGGATGGGTCAAGCGCTTCGGCGAAAGAAACGGCTTTTGCCGCTATTACGTGTTCCAGCGGACCGCCTTGTATGCCGGGGAATACAGCCGAATCGAGTAAAGCGGACATCATACGGATTTCGCCTTTTGGCGTTTTTTTACCCCACGGGTTTTCAAAGTCCTTACCTAATAGGATAGCTCCACCACGAGGACCGCGGAGAGTTTTATGGGTCGTTGTTGTCACAATATGCGCGTGTAGCAATGGATTATTCAGCAATCCGGCGGCGACAAGTCCGGCAGGATGCGCCATATCAACCATAAAGATCGCACCTATTTCATCAGCTATTTTACGGATGTGCGCATAGTCCCAATCGCGGGAATAAGCTGACGCTCCGGCTATGATCAATTTGGGCTTTTCGGCGCGGGCGACCTGTTCCATTTGTTCATAGTCCACCTGTTCGGTGTCTTGTTTTACGTTATATTC
>JAISKQ010000056.1 GCA_031260865.1 Prevotella sp. | reverse complement strand
TCGTAGCCCTGCATCAACTGGTATGAAAACTCAGTAAACGACATTCCTTCCGAAGATTCCCCGCTAAGCCGTTTCTTAACAGAGTCTTTAGCCATCATATAGTTTACGGTAATGTGTTTTCCTATATCCCGGATAAAGTTCAAAAATGAATAATCCTTCATCCAGTCATAGTTGTTTACCAGCAACGCCGCGTTTGACCTGTCCGATTCGAAATCAAGGAACTTAGCCAACTGTTTCTTTATCGATTCCTGATTGTGGCGGAGCGTAGGCTCATCCAGCAGGTTACGTTCGGCGGACTTCATCGAAGGGTCGCCGATCATACCCGTCGCGCCGCCGATAAGGGCGATAGGACGATGCCCCGCGCGTTGCAAATGCTTCAACATCATGACGCCGACAAGGTGTCCGATATGTAATGAATCAGCCGTAGGGTCAATTCCCACATACCCCGAAGTCATTTCCTTCCGCAGTTGTTCTTCCGTACCCGGCATGAGTTCATGTATCATGCCTCTCCATCTTAATTCTTCAACAAAATTCATCGAATCTATTTATTTATAACTTATATATCATCTATCCCAAAAACCGTTTTTCTTAGCAAACAGTAGTCAATAGTTTACTAGAGTTCAAGAATTCAAGTTTACTAGCTTGCTATAACTCTTGTACACTTGTAAACTCAAAAACTTTAAAAAAGTGACAAAAGTAACACTTTTCAGTAAAATAGAATTCAAGTTTACTAACTTGCTAAAACTCTTGTACACTTATTACTCAAAACTCATAACTCAAAACTTAAAAAAGTGACAAAAGTAACACTTTTCAGTAAATAGAGTTATAGAATTCAAGTTTACGAACTTACTAAAACTCTTGTACACTTATTACTCAAAACTCATAACTTAAAAAAGTGACAAAAGTAACACTTTTCGGGTAACACCGCTTCGCGCCATTCTTTTCTTGTAAACTTGCAAGCTAGTAAACTTGTAAACTCACTACTTATTACTTAAAACTCAAAACTTCCAACTCATATATTAGATAATTTTATTTTAAAAAGTTTACAACTTATTTTCAGTTGGTGTGCAAAAGTACGACCTTATTTCCAAAAAGAAAAAAGATACGTAATGAATTTTATACGGATACCCTTCGCCACAAGCCCCTACGCCACTCGTACAATTACGAGCCACACGTTTTCAGTTTATTAACTTTGCTTGCAATCCCCGGGCGATCGCGTCCAAGAAGTCTTCCGTATTCATATAATCGCCTCTGTGCATGGTATTTCCATAAACCAGCAGCGCCAGGTCTTTTGTCATTTTACCTTTTTCCACAGTCTCCACACACACTTCTTCCAGCTTTCTGGCAAAATTCACCAAAGCCCAGTTCTCATCCAATTTGCCCCGGTGAGCCAAACCTCTTGTCCACGCGAAAATGGACGCTATCGGATTTGTCGAAGTTTCTTTCCCTTGCTGATGCAGGCGATAGTGACGGGTCACCGTGCCGTGCGCCGCCTCAGCCTCCATCGTCTTCCCGTCGGGAGTAAGCAGCACGGAGGTCATCAAACCCAGCGAGCCGAAGCCCTGAGCCACAGTGTCGGATTGCACATCGCCGTCATAATTCTTACAAGCCCACACAAAGCCTCCGTTCCATTTCAGGGCGGAAGCCACCATATCGTCTATCAGGCGGTGCTCGTATGTAAGTCCTGCCTTTTGGTATGCCTCCTTATATTCTTTTTCAAATACTTCCTGAAATATATCTTTGAAGCGTCCGTCGTATGCTTTCAGTATGGTATTCTTTGTAGATAGATAAAGCGGGTACTTTTTTTGCAACGCCAACTTGAAACAGGAATGGGCGAATCCGTAGATAGACTCGTCGGTATTATACATCGCCATCGCCACGCCGTCGCCTTCATAATCATACACGGTGTGCGTTTGGGGTTCACCGCCTTCCGGCGTGAAAGTAATGGTCAGTCTACCCTTTCCCTTTGTTGTGAAATCCGTCGCCTTATATTGGTCGGCATGAGCATGACGCCCTATGATAATCGGTTGCGTCCATGTGGTCACCAAGCGTGGAATATTGCTCATAATAATCGGTTCGCGAAAGACCGTTCCCCCCAGAATATTACGGATAGTCCCATTCGGCGATTTCCACATCTTTTTCAATCCGAATTCTTCCACGCGGGCTTCATCCGGAGTGATTGTGGCGCATTTTACGGCTACATGGTATTTCTTCGCGGCTTCGGCGCTTTCCACAGTCACCCGGTCGTCTGTCGCGTCGCGATTTTGAATACTCAGGTCAAAATATTTTAAGTCAACATCTATATAAGGCAATATCAATTTATCCTTGATATATCGCCATATTATCCGCGTCATTTCATCCCCGTCCATTTCCACCACGGGATTCGCAACCTTTATTTTCTGCATATTGTTATAGTTTTTTTAAAATTTTAAACATCGCCACATTATCTCATCGGCTCATTCCTTATTCCTTATTCTTAATTAATTTTCTCATCGCTTCGCGCCATTCTTAATTTTTAATTCTCTTGCACGCTTGTAAACTCAAAACTCAAAAGGTGACAAAAGTAACAGTTTTCGGGTAACACCGCTTCGCGTATTCCCCCCCTTGGGGGGGACAAAGGGGGGCTAACTCGTAACTGATTTCTTTATTCACCTATCCTTCAGCCACATTTCCAGCAGGGTCAGCATTTGCGTATGATATTTGAAATTTTCTCTCATACCCCATCCGTGACCACCTTCCGGAAATATATACATTGTAGCCGGAATATTATTATCATTCAATGCTTTATAATAGGCGACACTATTCACCGGCGGCACGGCGGCGTCATCGCCGCTCAACAGCAATATGGCAGGAGGCGTGTTCACATTCACCTGCTTTTCGTTCGAAAAAGTATAAATGTCAGCCGGAGACGGGTTATCACCCAAAAGATTCATCTTCGACCCGCTGTGCGTCGCCGCCTCCATCGTTACAACGGGATAAAACAAGATGGAGAAATCGGGGCGGGTACTTGTCCCCGTGGCGGCGAAGTGAGTAGAAGCCGTTGCCGCCAGATGTCCTCCGGCGGAAAATCCGGCGATTCCCACCTTATTTATATTTACACCCAGTTCAGCCGCGTGATCGCGGACATAACGAATCGCTTGCCACGCGTCCGCCAAGGGTATTTCTTTATGTTGGTTGGGCATACGATATTTGAGTATGACACCTGCAATGCCCAGCGTGTTCAACCATTGGGCGAATTGCACGCCTTCATGTTCTATCGCCAGTCCACTATAACCTCCTCCGGGACAAATCAAGACAGCCATTTGGGTATTATTCGATTTATCAGGCAGATAAATTCTCAATTCGGAATCCGAGATATTGGTTACCCATTCCCCGTTCCTTTCAGTTTTCTCAGGCTCGGATACGCCGTTATTTACCGGCGGGTTTTCCTCCCACAACTTCACCACTTTCTGCGCGTTCATATTCACGGATATTAATAGAAAGAAAAAGCAGCTGAACACTATTTTTTTAACATAAATCATCGTTTATCAATTTATGAGATTATAAGATAACATTTTCAAAGATAGATAATTTCTATTTTAAATCAAAGACACAAAAAAAAATAAATCGTTTAACGCAATCGACGCCCTATTTTCAAGCCTTTATGTTGATTAAGAAACAGGGACTATTTATTTGCCGCAAAAAAAATCTTTTATCTCTGAAATAATTCATGTATCTTTGTGTGGCAACATTGAATTTTGTTTTATAGCTGAAAAATGCTGAATATCAGCAATTTGATTCATTCACCAACTACTGTTTATTTATTTGACTTTTAACGGATTACGTGTATACGGAAAACTTGTTTTTATTAATTAATCATTAAAGAACGGAAACAACAAATATATTTCGACTGATAGATGTTCATAGCCGACAGACAAAATATTGGTAAAGATGAGTCATCTTTATGGAACGATTTTCTTTCCGGAAATGATGACGCGTACTGCCTTATCTATAAAACATACGCCGAAAGGTTATTTATACAGGGTATGCAATTTTCTTCCGACAAAGAGTTTATTCGGGATTGCATTCATGATGTGTTTGTGAAAATATACAAAAGCAGGAATAGACTCAAACCTGTCGATAATGTTAAATTATATCTTTTTATCGCTTTAAAAAACAGCATTATTTCAGCGCTAAAAAAGCATAATATGTATTTTGAAGAATTGGATGAAATGTTGGAACGTCATATCGTTGTGAGCGATTCGATAGAAAAGGAATATATCGACAAAGAAAACAAAGCTAACACACAACGACTTATTCGCAAAATACTGGCGTTGTTGACCACACGGCAAAGAGAAGTCATTCACTATCGTTTTTTCGAAGGTCTGGGCATTGAAGAAATCGGCGTGCTGATGAACATGAATTATCAATCCGTGCAGAACCTTATTCAACGATCTTTAAAGAAAATAAATGAATATTCAAAAAAATCTATTTTTTTTGAGGAAAAGTGAGTATAAAATAAAATATTCGTAGTCCTATTATATAATGAAAAATTACTATTTACAGAAAGATTATTCCAACTTTACCTCCGAGGATTTCTTGCAGGATGACTTTTTTGTGTCTTCCATGAAAAATCCGAATGAGAAATCCGTTGAATTTTGGGACGGTTTGCTCAATGCGGGAAGTATAAATAAGGAAGAATTTTATTCAGCCAAGTCGTTTATCGAAGCAATCGAAGCGAATTATAAAGATTCGGTTCAAGAAGAAGAGTTATCCGCTTTATGGACTAAAATAGATAACACGAATAAAAAATCCGGTAAAATAAAATTCAAGAGTATATTGAGTATCGCGGGGGGAATCGCCGCCGGTATTATTTTCGTAATTATAGCCATACCCCATCTCACGCGAAACTTTCAATCGCCGAATGACGATATCATGTCGTACGCGCGAGATAACAACATCAAGGAAGACGACAACACCGATATTCAAATCATCTTGTCCAATCAGAAAACACTTCAACTCACAGAGCAAGAATCGGATATCGTTTATGATTCCACCGAAATAAAAATATCAAAAAAAGGAATATCCAAAAAAGAATCGGCAGCCTACAACCAATTGATAGTACCCAAAGGAAAGAGATCGAAACTAACGTTGGCTGACGGGACGATGATGTATGTCAACTCGGGAACCAGAGTCGTTTACCCCATCGAATTTGTCGATGATAGAAGGGAAATATACGTGGACGGGGAAATATATATCACGGTGACTCATGATGAGAAACGTCCGTTTATTGTAAAAACAAAAGATATCGACGTGCAAGTATTCGGCACTTCCTTCAATGTGATGGCTTATGAGTCCGATCTGAATAAACAAGTCACGTTGGTTCAGGGGTCGGTCAGAATATCAAACAAAGCGAAGGAGATAATGCTTAAACCTTCGCAAATGTATGAAATGGACAATGGTCAGGTATCGGTCAATACGGTCGACGCTTCCCGATATACATCATGGATCAACGGCATGTATCTGTTCAACAGCGAAAGGCTTGAGATAGTATTATCACGATTATCAAGATATTACGGAGAGGATATTACATTCAGCAAGGATGTGGCTAATCTCCGGTGCACCGGTAAGATGGACTTGAAAGACGATCTGAAAGACATTCTACATGGATTGGCATTCTCTTTTCCTATACATGTGCAGCATGACAATAATAAATACAATATAACAAAAAACTAAAGTTGAATCCTTTAACAAAGAAACAGCCTATGGAATGAAAAATGGAAAACACTGAAAATCGGATAGCATCGCCAAATACTACCCGATTCGGATTTAAAAAAGTTAAGTGCGTACTAAACCTATTTAATTTATGTAAATATATGACATTTATTCGTAAATTCAGCAGAAAAGATGCTAAAATTAACGCGACACTGAGGATTATGAAAATAATAACTTTATTCTTTTTTTTAGGAATAAGCCTGTGTTACGCGAATGATACTTATTCTCAAACAAAACGATTAAGCCTTAATCTAAAAAACAGGACGATAAAGGACGCTTTTGTTGAAATAGAAAAAAACAGTGAGTATATATTCCTTTATCATGACGAGAATTTGGATGTGAAAAAGCGAGTTACCGTCGATGTGAAGGATCAAACGATAGATAAAGTGTTGGACGCCCTGTTCGGTAATACCGACAATATCTATTTTATTTCCGGCAAGCAAGTTTTCATCTCCAAATCGAAGGAGACGCTTGAACAACTGAAACAGCAACAACAAGCCCAACAAACCCAACAGCAAAAACCGGAACAGCGATTCACGATTACAGGTCTGGTTACGGATAGCGACGGAGAACCGCTGATCGGCGTCGCCGTCAGACCGAAATCAAGAGGCGCCGCGTCCGTCACAGGAGCGAATGGGGAATTTACCGTTTTTGTTTACACATTGCCCGAAACGTTGATTTTTACCTACGTGGGGATGAAAAACAAAGAAGTCAGTGTAAAAGCGGATAAGACAAACTACAAAGTGGTGATGGATTATTCCGAAACCGAACTCGGCTCCGTCGTGGTAGAAGCAGGTATCATCCAGCGCGACCGCATGGGATTTACCGGTTCGTACAAAACGACTAATCGCGAGGAACTGTTATCGATAGGGAACATGAATGTATTGCAAAGTCTGAAAACCCTCGACCCTTCCTTCATCATTACCGACAACAACCTGATGGGTTCCGACCCTAATACGCTGGCGAATATCTCGGTGCGTGGAGGTTCTACCATGAATATCACTTCCGTTCTCGACGATACTTCGGTCAACCCCAACGAACCGCTGTTTATCCTCGACGGTTTTGAAACGACCTTGCAGGTGGTGAACGACTTGGATATTAACCGTATCGAATCCATCACCATATTAAAGGACGCGGGTTCCACGGCAATCTACGGTTCCAAAGGCGGTAACGGGGTCATCGTCATCGAAACGATCAAACCCAAATCGGGTACCGTCATGATAGACTACAGCGGCGACTTTCAGTTCGCTGCCGCCGACCTAAGCGTTTACAACCTGATGAACGCCGAAGAAAAGTTGGAATATGAACTGCTCGCCGGCAGATATGGCAAGATCGACGATTGGTCAGGGAATGCCCGGCGAATAGCCGATTATCAACGTCACTTGGCTAATGTGAGAAGAGGAGTGGATACCTATTGGTTGAAAGTACCCATCCAATCGGCCCTTACGCAATCACATTCGTTGAACGTTTCAGGCGGAAACAGCGATTTCCTTTATCAGGTGGGCGCCAATTTCAAAGATACCCAAGGGGTCATGAAAAGCTCCTCCCGCGAAGCTTTCGGAGGAAACGTGCGATTGACTTACCGCAAGAATAATATCAGCATATCCAACAACGTGTCCATCTCAATCACCAACGGACATACCGGCGCGTGGGGTTCTTTCTCCGACTTTGCCAAAGCGAATCCTTATTATGAAATGGTAAACGCCGACGGCACAATCCCAAGCGACTTGGACCATTACGTCAACCTAATCGAAAACTATTCTGATATTGTCGCTTCCAATCCGTATTACAACGCGATGCTGACGTCGCGGAACGACACGAAAGATTTGTCGATAGTCAACAACACCGCTTTCGATTGGCATATCCTGCCGACTTTGCGCTGGCAAGCATCTTTGAGCTTATCGACAACGGCTTCCGACGGCGTCAACTTCAAAGATCCCAGACACACCGACTACAACGGCAAGGACTACACCCAACAAGGCGAATATACAGGCAGACATAGCAAAAACTGGCGCTACAACGCGAACACGACCATGAGTTACAATCATACCTTATGGACCGATCACAGTTTTACCGCTATTGGACGGGCTTCGTTCCAATCGACATCCTTTAATAGCGACTCTTACATCGCCACCGGTTTTCCGAAAGGGGTGGAAGGCATTCCGTCTTTTGCATACTCTTATAAAGAAAATACCCGTCCCGGATATTCCGAAACCATCAACAGGCAAGTTTCTTTCCTGTTAGCGCTCAACTATAATTACAAATACCGCTACTTGCTTGACTTCAATTACAACGCCGACGGCACAACCGCTTTCGGACGCAACCAAAAGTTCCAGAACTTCTGGTCGGCGGGAGCGGGCTGGAACGTCAACCGCGAATCCTTCGCGAAAAATTGGGGATGGCTGAAAGAGTTGAAAGTCAGAGGTAGTTATGGTATCAACGGTAATCAGAATGTAGATAATATATCCACAAATGTGTATAGCTATTATGCCGGTAGCGATATTTTCGGCTCGGCGTCCTATTTGTCCGGATTCGCCAACCCCAACCTGCAATGGCAGTTGGTGAAAAAAGCATCCGTCGGCATCGACGCTTCAATCGAGAAAAAGCTCAATTTGACGTTCGACGTCTATTCCACAAATACGGATCCTATGGTCGTTAACATCGACCAAAAGCCATCGAGCGGAGTAACCACCTATCCGATCAACTTGGGATATGTCGATACGAAAGGATTGGAATTTACAGTCAGTTATCATATATTCAACGACGTGCAAAAACAAACCATGCTGAATGTGAGATTAACCGGCTTAACAAGCTCTTCTTCTTACGGCGGATTTGAAAAAGCCTTGGCGAATTTGAACGCGGCATACACAAAAGATGATAAAGTGTCGCCGAGTCAAAATCCGAATTCGCTGATCATGTATCGCGACGGTGCAAGCCCCGGCGCTCTATGGGCTGTCAGGTCGTTGGGTATCGACCCTGCCACCGGACAAGAAGTATTCCTGACAAAAGACGGCATACCTACTTTCAAGTATAACGCGGACGACCGTGTGGTTATCGCCGAACGCACGCCTAAAATTCAAGGTGTATTCGGCGTGACTTTCAGGTATAAGAAATTTCTCGCCAACGTGAACCTGCGCTACAGCTTGGGTGGATACAACTTCAACAGCGCGCTCTTCAGCAAGGTGGAAAACATTTTGGGCAGTAATGTCATCTACAATCAGGACAGGCGGGCTTTATACGACCGCTGGAAAAATCCCGGCGATATAGCGGAATTTAAAAATATCGAGATCGGGACGTCGACCCCTATTTCATCCCGGTTTATCCAACGGGATAACTACCTGAGAGGTGAAAGCGCGAAACTGTCGTATGACTTCTCCCAAGACAAATGGATTCGGAGCTTGGCGCTCAAAGACTTGAAAGTAAGCCTTTCCTTGAATGACTTGTTCACATTGAGTACCATGAAACAGGAAAGAGGTATCGACTATCCGTTCCAAAGGGCTGTATCTTTAGGTGTCAGCGCTCGATTTTAATCACTTAAACAATTAAGAAGAATGAAAACAAAAAAATTATATCTCGCGCTATCCTTGCTGATAACTATCGCGTTGACTTCCTGCAACGATTGGTTGGATGTGACGCCGACCGATAAAGTGCTGGAAAAAGATCAATTCGCGACGGAAGATAATATCAACAGCGCCGCCAACGGTTTGTACCGCCAATTGAATAGCGAAAACCTCTACGGGGGACAGCTCTCGCAAACGACGGTGGATATGTTGGCTCATTACTATACCTACGAGCCAAACGCGACGACAGACGTGAACTACGTGATTTTCTATAACTTGGGACACTACTATTATGGAGCTACCACAGGTGATATAAAAACCCGGTTCTCCAATATATGGAAAATATCCTATCAAACGATTCTCCATATCAACTCTTTTATCAAAGGAGTGGAAGAATCCACCGCCATCATGCCGCAGGAAAACAAAAATATCCTGCTGGGCGAAGCTTACGCGATGCGGGCTTACCTGCACTTCGACATTTTCCGTATATACGGTCCCATCTATCAGGATCGTAACTCGTTTGAAAAAGTACTGCCTTACAACGACAAAACGGAAATCGTACTTAATCATACAGGTTATGAAGAAGATGAATACACCACGGCTGAAGATTACATGAAACGGGTACTGGCGGACATCACAAAAGCGGAAACCTTGCTGAAAAACGACCCGATAATCACCGATGACAACAGTATCACCGCTACCTTGTCCAATGAATCGTTCTATAAAAACCGAAACCGGCGGATGAACTTCTACGCGGTGAAGGGACTTGAAGCAAGGGTACTGCAATATATAGGGGAAGACGCGAAAGCCGCCGAAGCCGCCGAAGTGGTGACCGACCAAGTGGGTAAGCGATTCAAATGGACGAGTTCCACAAGTATCGCCGCCAATTCCGATTACATCTTTTTCTCTGAGGTTATATTTGGTATTAACAACTTAGATATGACTTCGCGCGCGAAAACATATTATTTAGGCGGCGCTATGAGTGGAGCCTACGTGGTGGATCACAACAACTTGCTGAAAAATATCTTTAAAGAATACGATACTACTTTAGGTAGTATTCTCGACTGCCGAGCCAAACAGTGGAGTACGAGCAATATAAAAGAAGCTCCTTTCTACTCGAAGGAAGGGACTTACATCTCCAGTAAATACACGACGACTTCCTCCAAAATACCCGCCATCACAGACTTGCAGGTATTGATGCGCATAAGCGAGATGTACTATATACAAGCCGAAGCCGCGTTAAAGGCAGGCGACAATGCCGGCGCGAGAAGCATCCTGAACGACATCCTTATTAATAGAGGATTGACGTCGCAATACATGTTGGATAACACGAAAACGGACGCGGACATCATGGAGCATATCACGCGGGAGTATTATCGTGAATTTTTTGGCGAGGGACAAATCTTTTTCTACCACAAGAGACATAAGAGCTCCCAAATATTTAAGGGATACGACAGTGGAGACCTGACAATTACGAATCCTACCTCCACGTATGTGGTACCTATTCCTGATGATGAAAAGAATATTTAATTTAAGAATGAAAGATATGAAAACTATGAATATGAAAACAAATAGCTTTGCGTTCCTTATCTCTCTTCTGATGCTATTGGCGTCGTGCGATCACGATACCCTGCCGGTTTACGAAGATGTAGATCGTATATACTTTGAGTATGCCTCCGGTCAAGGCACTGTCGATCAAAGAGATGTAAAGTTGGGATATGACAATCCCATAAAGAATGACTCCACTATCGGTATCAGAGTCCGGCTGTTGGGACGCGTTTCCAACGAAGACAGGCCGTTGAACGCCGAATTGGTCGCCGACGAATCCAGCGCTATACTGGGAACGGACATTGACATTTTACCTTCCTTAATGAAGGCGGGAAAAGCGATAGACACTTTGTTTGTAAAGTTGAAAACATCGAAAAAAATAGAGACGAAAACGATATTGGCAAGGATACGGCTACTCCCTAACGCGTATTTTCATGTGGATACAGAAACCTTTGCCGGAAACGGAAAGAACAGTTTGGAATACAACATCTATTTCGACGCGAAAATGGATATGCCGAGCCTGTGGGCTTTGACTAACGCGTCCGGCGCCCGCCCAAATTGCAATGACTACTTCGGCGCGTACAGCAATATGAAATTTAAAGTGATATGCGAGGCTTGCGGGGTAGATAGGGAGTATTTCACGTATCATCCGATATATGACGCGGACGGCAAAGACACCAATACGCCGAAAAAGGAGCTTGATTTGAGGATTCCATCCGCTTTAAGTTACGGCTGGGTCGCTCTGTGCAACAGATACCTGAAGGCATATAAAGATTCGCACAACGGTCAGGATATGCTTGATGAGAACGGAGCCGTGATAAAATTCCCATTCAGTTGGACGTAATAGTTAATAATAAATCAGGAAACAAAATGAAACCCGCGTACACAGCTTGTGTCAAAGGACATAAACATAAAACGGGTTTCATGTGATCATTAAAAACAAATAATATACACATGAAATACCTATCATATAAAATAGTAATAGTCGTTCTGCTATGCTTATCCGCGTGTTTGTCTTCTTGCAACGAGGATAAAGGCAATTACGATTACATTGATATCTATCCGGTACTCATCGGGGATATAGGAGACAATTATACGGGTACTATAGGTGAAAAATTGTTCATCACGCCCAGGTTGAGATTCTTGCGGGGACCTGAAGACACGGTGGATATATCGCAAAGCATGGCTGAAGAGTACACCTTCACTTGGTATTACTATACCGGCAGCACAAGGGGATGGCAAGCAATCGCCGAAGGCCGTAACTTGGAATTGGATATCGCCGGAATTTTCGGCAAACCGACCGAGGGCGCTCCTTACCTGCTTGCCTACGAAGTAATGAACAAAGAAGGCGTGCCTTACCGGAGGCTATTCAACCTTTTGGTATCCACGCCTTTGGCTAAAGGATACGTGGCGTTATGCGAAACGGATGACGGGTTCGACATCGATATGATCGCTTACAGCTCAAATAACAATACGCTCACGCAATATAAGAATATCCTGGACATCTCGGAATCTGACCTACCAAGGAAAGGGGTAAAACCAATCGATATTTTGACTTTCCCTGATGCTATGGCGCCCAATCCTTTCGCGGTTGAGGCCGCGAAATATTCGGTATTTATCCTGACCGACCAATATACAACGCGTATCAAATCGACGGACTATTCATGGAGTTCTTCTTACGATATATCGAACCAGATAGAGGCGAAGTCTTATTTAGACACGGAGTATATCAAAAAAGGAAAACCCATTATCGTCCAAAAGATGAGGATTGGATACGGAAACACAGGAAACGCGAGTCAGATGTACCGCACGTTTATTTATGTCAAGGACGCGGACGGAACAGGCAACTGGTACATTACCACCAACTGGCCGGCATGGTTCTTGTTTTCCGTGCAAATGAACAGGTCGGAACGTCCTTTGGGCGACCATCGTTACGAACCTGCTCCGTACATCGCCGTGGGTAACCAAGGATCAATGTATTACGATACAGATACCAAGACTTTCAAATTGGGTATGTTTAATACAAGCCCTTCGGATATGGGAAACACGGAAATATTGTACTACACAAAAACCTTGCTGGAAACACCGGGCGGAGTATTCAATTTCAGCGACCCCAACACAGGCTTAGTATATATGAATGAACGTCAAAGTTCGGGTAGCGTCACAGCGCCTTACGCCATATTAAATCAGGCGAACGGCTCGTACAAATACATTGAGTTCAACTTGAATACCACCGAGCAGAACATCACAAATCCAGGAACCACTTACAAAAAGAGAGCCTGCGTCTTTCCGTCAAGCAGCAAAATAGGAACGGCTAAATTCTTTGCCAGCGCGCCATACGTCAACAGTCCGTGGCTCTTTTACGTGACCAATGACAATAGGGTGTATAAGGCTGATATAGCCGGCGGTACAGCCGTGGAGACCGATATAACATCAAGTATCGTAAGCGATGGCTATACTGAAATCACCGCTTTCAAATATATGACGCCAAATACGTTCGCCGCCGCCACCGCCGTTGCCATTACCGCGCCGCCGGCTCCTATCCAACTATCATTGGTGGTGGGAACGTACAACGCTTCGAAAGGAAAGAACGAGGGTGGTAAATTAGAGTGCTTCCTGATGAACGAGCAGACCACCGGCGATCTGACTTTGGCTAAGTTCCCCGCCGAGCCTACAACGGACGGCTATCAGATAGATATGTCGTGGACAGGCTTGGGCAGAATCGTGGGTGTCGATTATAAACAAAAATAATTCAATCTCTTACAATTAAGAATTATGAAGAATTTAAAAATTAAGAAATACATATACTTGCTGTTTAGTTTAGCCGGAGTAGGCTTGCTTGGCGGATGCGACGACAACATCAACGACTTTAAAAAGCAAACGGATTCCGACGCGGCAAACGAAGTCTATATCGACGCGGCAAACAGCACGTTCACATACGACCTCTATTTCACGCCCGAAAATGAGGTGCGAGGAACATTTCCCTTTGTGCAATTCCCTATACACACGAAAGAGAAAGCCAAAGGAAACATACGTGCCACCTGCTCGGTGGACAATGCGTTGGTGGACGTGTACAACGAAAAAAACGGAACCTCGTATGGATTTATCGCGCCGGAAAATTTGGACGTGAGTAGTGTGACCATCCCCGAGGGGGCGACCATATCGACCGATTCCGTGGTGTTAAGTTACACAAAACCGCTCATCGAGTTGAAGAAGTTGCCGAATTACACCAACGGATTCCTCATCCCTGTAAAGATAGCCACCTCGGCGGGATTGGACGCTAAAATAGATTACGCCGAACGGATAGTATATACTATTATCAATATAAAGCAAGGTAACGGCGTTTTCATCAAAGAAAATGAAAACAGCGCCAAATACACCAATATTCCGGGATTGAATATTTTCAGCGACATCAAGGATGTCCCTTTCCAGTTGTATTCCGAATCCGCGGT
>JAISKQ010000008.1 GCA_031260865.1 Prevotella sp. | reverse complement strand
GACGATTTCCCAATCATCTCTTCCCTCTTAACACTAATATAAAACTAACATATACTATATGATAAAACAGGTGAAAATCAACTAAACAATCTATCTAACACACTATGAAAAAAGTAAATTATTACCTGTTTGATAGTTAAACATTAATGACAAGGAGTTTGTTCATAATGATTTATATTAAATTTCGGTTTTAAATAAATAATAGGATTTATTTAGTTAAAATGAATATCCCTTTAACTTTCACCTATTAAAATATTACTTTTGTATTCTAACTAAGGTCGCAGACCTACTTATTATTTTGAATAAACAATGCTGATAGCAAAAAATCTAAAAGAGAACAATATCGCTGAATACCTGCTGTATATGTGGCAGATAGAAGACCTTATCAGGGCTAACGGATTGGATATAACCAAGATTGACGAACAAATAGTATCCCGTTATGAACAGCCGGACAATATAAAGAACGAGATAAGGGAATGGTACGAAAACCTTATTGATATGATGAGGCGTGAAGATGTTACCGAAAAAGGGCATCTGATCATCAATCAAAATGTAATATCCGAGCTGACCGAATTGCATACACGTTTACTGAAATCCCCTAACGAAGCTGACTATTCGGAAGCCTATTATAAAACGCTGCCTTTTATCGTGGAACTGCGTTCCAAATCCCCCGATAAGGACATACCGGAACTGGAAACCTGTTTCGCGGCATTATATGGGTTTCTGCTTATGCGGCTGCAAAAGAAAGAAATATCGGGCGAAACACAGGCGGCTTTATCGCAGATAAGCTCGTTCCTCCGTCTGCTTTCGCAGAGATATAAGGAATACAAAGAAGGAAAACTGGATATATAGCTGGGTAACAATCCCCTCAGGCTAAAAATGCCAAAGGGGATATGAAATTTCATCCTGCCGGTGTTATTACCTTAATATCCAATAATAAAAGTGTATTTGCCGGAAGGTAAATAAAATGAGACAATACCGTCCTTCTCTTTTTTGTCCTGCATACTAAGTTTGCTCTTCACTCCCATATCCTTGGGTAATGTGATTTCAGCCGTAGTATTGGCAGGTATTTCTATTTCCCAGTTTATTCGTCCATTATCTTTCTTCCATTCGCTACGTATTTTGCCATATACCGAATCATAGGAAGCATTCACAAAATCCAGTCCTTCAGGAAATACAGGCTTCATATTAATCTTCTTAAACCCGACGATATTCTTATCGGTACTGATGCCCGCCAAAGATTCGTAATACCATGTAAGCAAGTCGCCAAGAAGCATAACGTGATTACCTGAGTTCATGGCGGGATCGGCTGTATCGCCATTCCATAACTCCCAGATTGTGGTCGCGCCCTGTTCTATCATATATCCCCAACTCGGATATGTCTTGTTGGTCGCTATCTTATAGGCGAGATCAGCCCTGCCGTATTTAGTTAAGCCCCGCATAAGGTACTCTATACCTACGAGTCCGGTACTTACATGTCCCTTAAATTCACCTTCCGTCACCTTTACCACATTCGAAAATACCTTGTCTTCGTATTCGGCGGGAACAAGCCCCAACATAAGCGATAGGATATTGGCTGTCACCGTATTATTTCCATATTCACCCGTTTCTTTATTCAGGTACTTTTCATTGTAAGAATCTTTCATTTTCCGAGCCAGATCATCAAATTCTTGCCGGTCGGCAGTGTAACCGTTCAGTACGGCAAACTTGCTCATCAATTGCAACAACCTGTAAAAGAACGTAGTGCTTAGTATCGCGCCGTCCGTTTTCCGGGAAGGGTCTTCCGAGTGTATCAGGTCTTGCCTTTCGGGCGGCATGCACCAATCGCCATAATTATCTTTGGTAAGTATATAGTCGGTCATATAATTCTTTGTCATGTGGTTTATCCACAATTTCATGGAATTATAATGCTGTTTTACCGGACGTATATCGCCATATTGTTCATATAGCATATTAATGGCAAAAATATAAGCGGACGGCCATGTCACATTTTCGGAGCGTACATCCCAAAAGTTGGGGGCTACATCGGGTAAACTTCCGCTCGAGAGCTGGGAATCCTGTATATCCTGTATCCATTTTTCATAAAGCAACGCGTTTTCCACCATAAAGCTTTCGCCAAAGCAACCTGTCGCCCTGTCGCCAAGCCATCCCATACGTTCGTCGCGCTGAGGACAATCGGTAGGCATACTACGGTAATTGCCTATTATACCCCAGTAAGCATTGTGGAATATCCGGTTTATAGTCGCGTTCGACGATTCGAAAGCGCCTGTATCGCGCATCTTATCATAGATAACCTTTCCGGTGAAATTTTCCGGTGAGGGTTGGTAATCCAACCCGCTGATTTCTACAAATCTGAAACCATGATAAGTGAATCCGGGTTCCCACGAAAATTCTCCATCGGACGCAGGGGTATAAATATCCGTTACTTTTGCTCCGCGTATATTGGCAAGGTACAAGCTATCCCCTTTCAATGATTCGGCGAATACCATTTTTATTGGTTTGTCCTTTTTCCCATTCAAATGTATAGCCAGCCAACCAACCATATTCTGCCCCATATCCACGATGTAGGTATCTCGTGATGTTTTGATAACAGACGCGGATTTAAGCTCTCTCATTATCTGTATATTAGGATTTGTTTGGGATATTAGTTTCCCTCCCGGCTCATCCACAAGCGAAACAGGTAACCATGTCCGATCATTGTATCCATTCGTGTTCCAACCCTTTAGTTCCTTATTGGCGTTATACTCTTCTCCATCAAATTCACTATTGGAAATAATAGGACCATCGCTTGTTATTTTCCATGATTCGTCGCTGGTCACTATTGACTTTTGCCCATTCTGATCTTCTATTTCCAGTTGCATAAGCATCTTAGGAAAACCGAAATTCCTCACTCCACTCTGTCGCATCGAAAAGAAACGTCCATTTCCTAAGACAACGCCTATGGTGTTATTTCCTCGCGAGAGCAATCCTGTGACGTCATACACATTGTAATTCACACGTTTAGAATAATCTGTCGCCGTTGGCGCAAATACGTCCTTACCCACTCTTTCCCCGTTTATATAACATTCGTAGAATCCTAATCCGGTGATGTATATTTTCGCGCTGTTTATTTGGGAGGATATATTAAACTCTTTCCGAAGGTATCTTGCCGCAAGCCGCGTGTCGCCTTGCAGCCTATCACCTTCATTCATCGACTTATCCAATCCGATCCATTTCGCCTTCCATCCGGTATTGTCGGTAAAGGTCATCGACCAGTTGTTTGCTTCGCTCCAAGAGGATTCTCCCTTGTTTGTCCATACTTTTACCTTCCAATAGTATTTTTTGTAGGACTCAAGAGCCTTACCCTGAAAGGTAATAAAGATGGAGTTGTCAGACAATACTTTTCCCGAATCCCATACCAAATTCTTATTGTCGTTTAAGTCTTGTACGGACTCTGCGACAACAATCCGATATGCTGTCTGGCTGACGCCGGATTTGTCAGATTCGATTTGCCACATAAAGCGCGGAGCTTGAATATCTATCCCGATAGGGTTTGTTTTCATTTCAGTACGCAGGTTCTTAATATCAACCTTAGCGTGCAAAGCAATGTTGAAGATCAACATGCTAATAATCAGATACAATAGTTTTTTCATGTGCTCGTCGTTATTTTAGTGTATATTTTAGAGTTAACCGTATTTTCCCGAGAAAAATAAACCGCTTCAATTTATAAAAGTATCGCTATCTTTTCAATTTCTATTTAACTAATCTTCTTCCTTATAAACTTGCACACTTGCAAGCTCGTAAACTCAAAAATTTTAAAAAGGTGACAAAAGTAACAGTTTCGGTCATCATCGCTTCGCGCCATTCTTCGTTCTTGTAAACTTGTACACTTGCAAGTTCGTACACTCAAAATTCAAAAAAGGTGACAAAAGTAACAGTAGTAATTAGTTTACTAGATTTCAAGTTTACTAGCTTGCTAGAACTCTTATAAACTAGTCCACTTGTACACTCAAAAAAGTGACAAAAGTAACAGTTTCGGTCATCATCGCATCGCGCCATTCTTCATTCTTGTAAACTTGCAAGCTCGTAAACTCAAAACTCAAAAAAGGTGACAAAAGTAACAGTAGTAATTAGTTTACTAGATTTCAAGTTTACTAGCTTGCTAGAACTCTTGTAAACTAGTCCACTTGTACACTCAAAAAAGGTGACAAAAGTAACAGTTTCGTTCATCATCGCTTCGCGCCATTCTTCGTTCTTGTACGCTTGCAAGCTTGTAAACTCAAAAATTTTAAAAAGGTGACAAAAGTAACAGTTTCGGTCATCATTGCTTCGCTCCATTCTTCGTCCTTGCACACTTGCAAGCTCGTAAACTCAAAACTCAAAAAAGGTGACAAAAGTAACAGTTTTCAGAAGTCATCGCTTCGCGCCATTCTTATTCCTTCTTGTAACTTGTAACTCGTAACTTGTAACTATTCTTACAACTTATTACTCACAACTTCCAACTCATATATAGATAATTTTGTTTTTAAAAAATAACAGATTCAGGAGCTTTTTACAAAAAAAACGATAAAAATTAAAATAGCTATTAATACGTTGATTCAGAGTCGGATTATTCTTTTCGCTTCTTTTCCCTGATGCGTCTGCGGATCAGGGTATCGCTGACGAGCAGCAGCAATGCCACACAAGCGATAGATATAAGGAA
>JAISKQ010000210.1 GCA_031260865.1 Prevotella sp. | reverse complement strand
TTATTATCGTTGTTTTCTATGCCTAATAGGATTAATAATCCCGTTTTTATAGCGGATTTTAGATTGTTTTCTATTGTTACCGATGCTTTACTTACCCTTTGTACTAATACTCTCATAATTATAAAATAATAAAGTCGCATATCCACATTCAGGAGATATGCGACTTTAAAAATAGATATTAATTTCTAAACGTCTTGTGCTTTTTTAGATTATTTATCCTTTTCATCCATTTCTTTCGGCTTAGTCCGCTAAACCAACAAATAAAAAGCAAAAATCTATCTCAAAATAGCTCAAAGGACGCATTTCATTGAAGGTCTTTCCCTGTAAAATACTGCCGTATCAAGGTGGTTTTGTGTTTGCCTACAACTTTCTCTATATCCGCGTCAGGAGCCGATTTTAGTCTCTCCACGCTTTTAAATTCTTTCAATAACAACCGTTTGCTCTCGCTTCCAATCCCTTTGATATTATCCAATTCGGACTTTACCTGACCTTTACTCCTTAGATTTCGGTGGAATGTTATCCCAAATCGATGGGCTTCATCTCGGAGGTGTTGTAGAACCTTTAATGATTCGCTATTCTTATCCAAATATAATGGAATAGAGTCCTCCGGATAATATATTTCTTCTAACCGTTTGGCAATGCCTACAATGGCGACTTTACCATAGATACCCAAGCTTTTCAGCGATTCGCAGGAGGCGCTCAATTGCCCTTTGCCGCCGTCGATCACAATTAGCTGGGGTAGGGTAGTCCCTTCTTCTATCAGCCTGTGATAGCGACGATATACAACTTCCTTCATTGTGGAAAAATCATCCGGTCCTATCACTGTCTTTACGTTGAAATGGCGGTAATCTTTCTTTGCCGGTTTCCCCATTTTGAAGACTACACATGCCGAAACCGGGTTTGTTCCTTGTATATTTGAGTTATCAAAACACTCGATATGGGTAGGTAATTCTTTAAGATTTAGGTCTTTTTGTATCTCTTTTAAGATACGAACCGTACGCTGCTCCGGATTCAGGCTCTCCGCTTTTTTTAATTTGTCTAATTTGTATTGGCGTACATTTTGCATCGAAAGAAGCAATAACTTTTTCTTATCACCCCGTTGCGGAATGGCAAATTCTACCCCTTCAAGCGTTAGATCGGGAATGAATGGCACTACGATTTCTTTTGCTGTCGAACCAAACTTTTCCCGTACTTCTACGATGCCAAGGGCTAATAATTCCTCTTTCGCTTCTTCTATTTTCTTTCGATATTCAAAGGTATAAGCCTGAATAATGGCTCCGTTATGCACATTCAGATAATTGATGTATCCCGCGTTTTCGTCTTCATCGTAGCTGTAAACGTCTATATTGTACTTTATAGTACTTACAACGGTGGATTTGTTCTTGAAATTCTCAATTAACTGATACTTTTCTTTTAATAGATTTGCCGCTTCAAACTCGCGATTTTCCGCTAATTCTATCATCTTCGCATATATGGCATCACTCACAATATTGGTATTCCCCTTTAGAATCGTCTGGATGGCATTTACATTTTTCATATAATCTTCCACCGATTGTAAGCCGACACATGGTCCCAGACATCTTTTTATATGATATTCGAGGCATACTTTATATTTTCCTTCCGCTATTTTTTCGGGCGTTAGATTTAGTGGGCATGTGCGGATGGGATATAGTTTATGGGCGAGTTCCAGCAAGGTTTTTACACTTAGCGCGTTTGTGTAGGGTCCAAAATATTGCGCCCCGTCCTTTACTATCTTTCTCGTGGATTCCACCCTTGGATAATATTCATTTCGAATGGCAATAGACGGATAAGATTTGTCGTCTTTCAGCATCACATTGTATCTTGGCTGAAATTCTTTTATCATATTATTCTCCAGCAGGAGCGTATCCGCCTCTGTATCTACAATGATGTACTTTATATCCCTTATTTTACTTACTAATATCCGGGTTTTAGGGCTGTCGTCGTGTTTTTTCGTGAAATAGGAAGAAACTCTCCTTTTTAGGTTCTTAGCCTTGCCTACATAGATAATAACTCCCTTCTCGTCGTAATATTGGTAACATCCCGGTTTTTCGGGAATGTTACGTATAATATTACCGAGGTATTGTTCGAGGGTTTGCTCTTTATCTCTTTTCTTCTTTTCTTCCATAAAAGCATTTATCCGTCTCTTTGTGTTTATATATCAAAGTGGATTAACGATTTCAAATCGACGTCTTCAGGGAATAGCTTTCTTCCGTTCAATTCGTCTAATTCGAGAAGGAAATTCACATATATTTTTTTTACGCCCATCTTTCTCACCAAGTTGTACGCGGCATACATTGTGCCTCCGGTGGCAAGCAGGTCATCATGGATAAGGACAACGTCATCCGGTGAAAGGGAATCTCTATGGATTTGTATTTTGTCGATGCCATATTCTTTTTCATATTCCTCTTCGATTACATCCGCTGGAAGTTTGCCCGGCTTGCGGATGGGTATAAATCCGGCTTCTAATTTCAATGCCATAATAGGTCCCATTATAAAACCGCGGGATTCTATGCCTACAACTTTGGTTATGCCCTTATCCCTGTATTCATCGACTAATACATCGCTAAGCGCCGACAGTGATTCTTTCGTTTTGAATAAAGGAGTAACATCCTTGAATTGAATACCCGGAATAGGGAAGTCCGGAATGTTCCTTACTGTTTTTTTTAATGACGCGAGCGTTTCTTCTTTTCTTTTTTTGTTCATAACATTCAATTATTTATATTTTTGTTCCACGTGGAACATTCCCTTTATTCACGATTTGTTTCACGTGGAACATTTAACGTTTATCTTCCCAAAAGTACTAACAATATAGAGACGTCGTTGGGCGAAACGCCCGGTATTCGACTTGCTTGTGCTATCGTCTCGGGATTTATCTTTGATAGCTTTTGACGAGCTTCTGTCGAAAGGGATAAAATGCTTTCGTAATCAAACTTGCCTTTTATCCGTATATTTTCGAGGCGTGTAATCTTGTCGGCGATTAGTTTTTCTCTCTTTATATATCCGTCATACTTGATTGTAATCTCTGCTGCCTCTATGATTTCATCCTTCCTATTCGGTATTTTGTCTAATTCTGCTTCGAATGCCGGTATGTACTTGGCAATATTGGTAGCTGTGACTTGAGGACGTGTAATCACATCCTTTAGTTTCACTCCTTGTTTTAGAGGGCTTGTTCCTAAAGCTGAAAGCCCATCGTTTATGTATTCGGGCTTTAATGAGTAATTCTCGGTGAAACTGATAATCCTTTTTATTTCTTCTTTCTTTTCGTTGAGCAGGTTTATCCTATCTTGTTTGGCTAATCCCATATTATATCCTTTTTCGGTCAGGCGCATGTCCGCGTCGTCCTGACGAAGCAGGATTCTGTATTCGGCTCTTGATGTAAACATCCGATATGGTTCATCCACACCCTTTGTTACCAGATCATCGATTAATACGCCTATATAGGCTTCATTCCTTTTCAGGATAAATTCATCTCCTCCGTGCGTGTTTATATGCGCGTTTATGCCGGCTATTAATCCTTGTCCGCCCGCTTCTTCATATCCGGTGGTTCCGTTGATTTGTCCGGCAAAAAATAAATTGCTTATTAATTTCGTTTCCAACGAGTGTTTTAGCTGCGTAGGATCAAAGAAGTCGTATTCTATCGCGTAGCCCGGTCTGTAAATGTGTATGTCGCGGAATGCCGGTATTTTTTGTAGAGCTTCTATTTGTGTGTGGAGTGGGAGAGAGGATGAAAATCCATTCAGATAATATTCCTGTGTGTTTTCTCCTTCCGGTTC
>JAISKQ010000066.1 GCA_031260865.1 Prevotella sp. | reverse complement strand
TCGTCTTCGTCATTGCGAGGAGGAACGACGAAGCAATCCATATCAACTGTTTGGATTGCTTCGGGCAAGCCCTCGCAATGACGTTGTACGGTTTTTCTGCATTTGGGTATTATATCCCATAATCATTATATATTAATATCTAAAACATATAGTCCCGATTTTGCGCCCGCCTGATGCAGGTATCTCTATGTCGCGAATTCGTAGGGTTGGTTTACATAGAAAGCTTCTCCGTGACCTTGCAATTAAAAATAAAGGGATTGCTTTTCTATTCTGCATCTT
The DNA here is from genome assembly GCA_031260865.1 of Prevotella sp. Taxonomy (GTDB): domain Bacteria; phylum Bacteroidota; class Bacteroidia; order Bacteroidales; family Dysgonomonadaceae; genus Dysgonomonas. Next base: position 10,220 of record JAISKQ010000066.1, on the reverse strand, counting down.
CAGGAATATAAGAGCTAACAAATACATAATCAACTGACAAAAAGGGCATTGAAAACAATTATCTCCTTGTTTGTCAGTTGATTAGAATAATATTAAGATTAAAAAATCTTATTGCGCGAATTTCAGCCCGTTCAGTTTGTTCCATGCTCCGCGCGTGAAGTCAGGAATTTCGACAGGAGCCGAACTATTATCAAGAGAGAGTTCTGTCAATGGAATCAAGCTGCACCATTCCGCCAAGTCATATACATCCATATCAAGAGGAAGACCTCTTTGCAAACAATATATCAAGCGATAGTCCATGATGAAGTCCATACCTCCATGTCCGCCTACTTTCTTCGCTAAGTCTTCAATATCTTTTGCGATCGGGTGTTTGTATTTTTCCATCAGGGCTTTGCGTATTTCGTCCGATACAAAGCTGTGGGCGGTCAGGTTTTCATGATTCGCGGTCAGGGACGGATCCAGCGCTTCACTACCCAAAGCATAGCCTTCCGAAGGATATTTATTAGCGAAACCTTTTGTGCCTGTAAGCTGATACATACGGTTATAAGGACGAGGCGAAGTCACATTGTGCTCTATTAATATAGATTTACCATTTTCGGTGCTGATCATGGTGCAAGTGTGGTCTCCATTGCGGAAATCCTTTACTTCTTCTCCCCTTTTTTCTTTCAGGAACGCCGGGTTACCAATCGCTTTCGTATCCATAGACACCAAGTAATTCAGTTTATCGCCACGGTGTATATTCATCGCCTGGCATACAGGACCTAATCCGTGGGTAGGATATACATCGCCGCGGTGTTCTTTGTTGAAATCCATGCGCCAGTCGTTCCAGTATTCTTCCCAATATGGTTGAAGCCCGTGTATATAAGCGCCTTCGCCATGTATCACATCTCCTAACAAGCCTTGTTGAACCATGTTCAATGTTGTTAATTCAAAGAAATCATACACACAGTTTTCGAGCTGCATGCAATGTTTACGGGTTTGTTCCGAAGTATTGATCAAGTCCCAGATTTCGTCCATATTCATTGCCGAAGGAACTTCAATCGCCACATGTTTCCCATCTTTCATGGCTTGTACTCCCATTACGGCATGATGTTTCCAGTCTGTGGCGATGTAGATAAGATCTACATTGGGAAGAGCGGTCACTTTACGCCAAATAGCGGTATCTCCATAAAATTCCTGAGCTTTTGGGAAACCTCTTTTCTCAAGCATCTCATTGACTTTTTCCGTATTCTTTTGTTCCACATCACACAAGGCGACTATTTCCACTCCGGGAATATAAGTCATACGTTGTACGGCTCCGGGACCACGCATACCCAGACCTATAAAGGCGACGCGTACCGTAGGCAGCGGGGCTGTCCGTAGATCCAACACATCGGTTTGTCCTGCCGGACGTTCCGGCACAGGAGTCTTTATTACAGAAGATTGTTTTTGCTGTTGACTACTACAAGTAAGCGATAGTAAACAAGCAGTAAATAAAATAACGAATTTTTTCATGTTGAATTTTAAAAATTATAATAATTACCCGGTTAGGCGCGAATTGATATTAGGTTCTATTTTTCTACTTTTATTCTTCCCATTCGGAAAGAGTGCATAAAGGTAGTGCTTTTTTAGTTTACACGTAAAAAACACTACCTTTTTTTGATTTTATCATATCAGAAACGATGTGTAAGCCAAAAAAATAGACCTCGTTTCCATCTTTTATTAGTATAAATAAAAAATGCCAATCAGGGCTTAAAAACTGTTTCTTAAAATATTTTTAAACGTTCAATTTAAACAGCCCTCTTTATCAATCCATAAAATCCAAAGGCGTCCGGTTCAGGAAAGCCACGGTCTTATGTATTTCCTTATACATGATAACATCATCGTTTACAAAAGCGACCTCTTTACGGTATTCTTTCAGGAAGTTTTCCAAAAGGGGCGACGTCTTGGACGGGCGGCGGAAATCTATACCCTGCGCCGCGTTCATCAGCTCGATGGCAAGTATATGATTCAGGTTATCCATCACTTTAAACAGCTTGATAGCCGCGTTCGCGCCCATACTCACATGGTCTTCCTGTCCGTTGGAAGATACGATGGAGTCGCTTGACGCCGCGTAGCAATACATCTTGTTCTGGCTAACCATCGACGCGGAGGCGTATTGCGGTATCATAAACCCGGAGTTCACACCCGGATTAGCGACAAGAAATTCGGGAAGCCCGCGCAGTCCCATAATCAACTGAGCCACACGCCTCTCGGATATATTGCCCAATTCGGACAAGGCGATAGCCAGAAAGTCGTATGAAATAGCCAGCGGTTGCCCATGGAAGTTGCCGCCCGAGATGATTTTATCCTCATCGGGAAAAATAGTGGGATTGTCCGTTACCGAATTTATCTCGGTCAGCAGGACGGAGGCGACGTATCTTATCGCGTCTTTGGTGGCTCCATGCACTTGCGGAATACAGCGGAAAGAGTACGGATCCTGCACGTGCTCTTTCTTTCGGGAGATAAGTTCACTGTCCTCAAGCAACTTTCGGAAGTTGGCGGCTGTTTCTATCTGCCCTTTGTGCGGTCTCATTTGGTGCAGACAATCCAAGAAAGGGTCGATGCAGCCATCGAACGCCTCAAGGGAAAGAGCGGCTATTAAGTCAGCCTTTTTCGACAGCTTAAACGCCCTTAACATCGCGAACACGCCATTGGCGCTCATAAACTGCGTGCCATTCAATAAGGCAAGTCCTTCTTTACTCATCAGGCGGATCGGCTTCCAACCAAACTCGTCAAGGACGCTCATGGCTTCGCGTTTCTTTCCCTGATAATAGACGTCGCCGGCTCCGATGAGGGGGAGAAACAAGTTCGCCAACGGGGCTAAATCGCCGGATGCTCCCAGTGATCCTCTGTCGCAAACGATAGGTATAATATCGTTGTTAAAGAAGTCGATAATGCGTTGGACGGTTATTACTTGCACACCGCTATAGCCGAGCGAAAGGGCATGCGCCTTCAATAACATCATCAACTTGACCACAACGGGCGATATTTCTTCCCCTACGCTGCAAGCATGCGATTTGACAAGGTTTTCCTGCAAGCGGGTCAATTCAGCGGGCGATATGTTTTTGTTACACAACGAACCGAATCCGGTAGTGATGCCATACATCGGCGTTTTCTGCGATTCTATTTTCCGATCCAAATAGTCCCTGCACTTCTGTATTCGTTCTTTGGCTTCGGGAGCTAATTCGAGCTTGAGGTTCTTATTGATGATATTTTCAATGATTTCAAAGTCCAGTTTTCCGGAACCGATATAATAGACATTTTTCATAGGCTTATAGTATTTTACTCATTTTACACAACAATTTCTGTTCTTTCGCTATCGCCTCGCTTTCAAGGTAGTTGGCTTCCTGCCTCATTAGCGCTACATATTCTATATCCTTGATCGAGGACAAATTGATCTTTACATTCAATATAGCGCCTAAAACGGCGGTACGAGCTGTCATCATGGCTACACAGGCATCTGTTATAGCATTTTGATTACCGTTTTCGGACACTTGCTCTATAATGTCCATTATATCCACTGCCTTCCGGGCTACTTCCATGGGTATTTCCGCCGCTATTTTTGTCGCCGCCTGTATTTGACCGCTACGCTCCGCCTTTTCTTCTTCGGTTTCTTTAGGCAGCCTAAACGCGTTGAAGACAGTATTATAAGCATCCGAATCGGAATCTATATCCTTAATGAAAGATACCTGATAGTTGTTGGCTATACCGACAATCTTTTTCATCAACGCTTCTTTATCTTCATACTTCTTCTTACCGATGGTAAGGTTAGCGACCATTTCGGTCAATGCCGACGCGATAGCCGCATTTAACGCCGCGATACTTCCCCCGCCGGGAACCGGATCATTTCCTGCCGTCTTGGCTAAAAATTCTTTTACTGATAGGTTTACTAACATAATTTTATTATTTAAGGTTCATAATTTCAGTCAACAGTATGTAAATAGTTTACAAGAGTTCAAGTTTACAAGTTTACAAGAGTTCAAGAGTTCAAGTTTTTAGGACTCTCATTACTCATAACTTACTACTCAAAACTCATTACTTTTAACTCTTAATATTCTTTCTTGTAACTTGTAACTGCCCAAAGGGCGTAGTAACTTGTAACTATATTATAATAAATAATTTATCTTTTAAAAAACGACGCCTTTCTTTATCGTTTTTTCCACAATATTCATCCCGATATGATAGGGCAGGAACTTGTATGAAGGATATTCCAAAATAACGATATCTCCTTGCTTGCCTACGTCGATACTGCCTATCTTATCCGCTTTGCCAATGGCGGCGGCTCCGTTTATGGTCAATGCCGTGACAGCCTCTTCGGGTGATAATCGCATATAGATACACGCCAACGCGAACAATAGCGGGATGGAGTTGGTGAAACTGCTTCCCGGGTTCAGGTCTGTCGCTAATGCCACGGCGCAACCCAAATCAATCATATACCTGCCGCGGGCATAATCTTCTTTGAGCGAAAAAGCCGTGCAAGGCAACAATGTGGCAACCGTATTGCTGCTTGCCAATTTTTCAATGCCCTTGTCGGAAGCGTGTAACAAATGATCCGCCGAAAGCGCTTCCAGTTCCACCGCCAATTCCGCGCCGCCAAGCGTCACTATTTCATCGGCATGAACTTTCAAGTTGAAACCAAGAGCTTTAGCGACAGATAAATACCTTCGCGATTGTTCTATATCGAACACATCCTTTTCACAAAATATGTCGCAGCAATCAGCTAAGTCTCTCTCTTTTACTTCCGGCATCACCTCGCCGATAAGGTAACCGAGAAAATCATCCTCCCTGCCTTTATACTCTTTGGGTGTGGCATGCGCCCCCATAAAGGTGCTGACAATATCGACAGGATGCTCTTTGTTCAGGGCTTTCATCACGTCCAGTTGTTTCAGTTCTGTTATTTTGTTCATCCCGTATCCGCTCTTGCCCTCCACGGTAGTAACTCCCATTTCCAGCATTTTGTCCAGCCGCTTATATCCGGCTTCTTTCAGTTCATCAAAAGAAGCATCGCGGGTAGCCGTCATGGTGTTGTGTATGCCGCCGCCGCGTTCCATGATAGACATATAGCTGTCGCCGCGCATACGCCACGAAAACTCTTCTTCACGATAGCCGCCGAAAACAAAGTGAGTGTGGGAATCCACAAATCCGGGAAGAACGGCTTTCCCTTTCGCGTCCATAACAATATGGTCAGGAAAATCCGATAGAGGCGGGCAGTTCGCGTCTTTGTCCACAAATGTGATGATCCCATCTGTGATAACGACCGTCCCGTTTTCGATAATCGCCAATTCGGACATATCCCTGCCCTTCTTTGCCGAGAAGCCGCTGCATGTGACTAATTGAGCGGCGTTCTTTATAATCAGGTTTCCTTGTTTCATAAGCCCCTCCAACCTCCTCGAAAGGAGGCTTTTAAGAATGTGTCTTTAATCATATTACTCCATTAAATGCGTCTCCAATACTTGTTTCGTGGAAAAATTTTCCAATCCCAGATAATAAGCCGCCGTGTCTATCAACGCGTCCATCGGTACAAGCCCTATAATCTCAGCGCCCACAACCGATACTCCATAACGATTAGCCTCAATCCTTACCAATTCGTGAGCGCGGTAGATAGCTGTTTTTGTAAAATCGGTCAGGTTCATAGATACCTGCACAATGCCCCTGTCGGTCAGTTCCACGCCCATTGCCTTACAGAAACGAAGCCCGCCCCCTATAAAGCGCACTTTCTTGGCGATGGCGTCGGCTATTTCCGGCTTGTCTGTATTCAGGTTTACATTGTATGCCACAAGCGGCATACGCGCCCCTATAACGACGCCTCCGGCGGTAGGATGCGGTTGTTCCGGGCCGAAATCCGGCTTCCATTCGGGTTGTGCCATTTTCTCTCTCAGCCCTTCAAATTCGCCTTTGCGGATTGTCGCCAGATTCTCACGATAAGGAGCAGAAGCGGCTTTTTCGTATAGGAACACAGGCAAACCGTAGCGATCCGCCACTTCCTTGCCTACTTCTTTTGACAGGGCGATGGCTTCGTCCATTGTCACATTCCGGATAGGAATAAAAGGAACAACGTCCACAGCCCCCATACGCGGGTGCTGTCCTTGATGCCGGGTAAGGTCAATGATGCCAACAGCTATGCCGATGGCTTCTATCACGGCTTTCTTCACGGCTTCGGGTTCGCCGACGACAGTTACCACCATCCGGTTGTGATCTTTATCGGTACTGTAATCCAATAATTTCACACCTTCTTTCGCCCGAAAAGCGTTCACTATTTTCTCTACTTTTTCCAAATCGCGTCCTTCACTGAAATTAGGCACGCATTCTACGATTTTGTTTAGACTCATGGTATATAATAAGGTATATAATGATTAGTTTCACCTTCCCCAGCCTTCTCAAAGGAGGAGAGAAAGCTAACGCGAACTTTCCTCTTCCTTATATGGTGGTTGGTGAGGTGGTTATTTCTTCATCGTCTCGTAATCCTCCATAGATATCAATGTTAATGATTCATTTACACAATCCCAGATACTCACATAGTCTTTTGATATTACGATATGCTCTTTCCATTCGGCAAATTTTGCATATAACATCAATGTGCAAATATCGGTAGATGTAATAAAATTCCCTGTTTCGGGTGCATGCGAATGCATGGATGCAACCATATTCTGCCCTTTCTCAAACTTTATGGGTATAAGGTTTCTATGTATCTCCTTTTTGCTTAACAGGTTATCCCGGTCATCAAATGTAAGCAGATAATCGTTGCCAAAAAGGACGGTACCCATAACCTTCGGACCTGTCAGCACATAGACTTTCTTCCCTTCTTTCCCTATATACGGGATGAGGTTCAGATTCGCGTTCGTATAGGTTTTGAACAGAACGCTGTCTTGCTGTATTTCGGTCAACGCTTTTTTCCTGATTGTGTAAAGAGACCTTTCGTTTTCCTTGAAATCCCTTTCTTTAAAGTCGATGGTTGCCGTTTCCACTATCTTTATATCGCCAAAAGAAACCACTCCGATGACCTGGGGGTTTTCGCCTCTGGAAAAGAACAGGCATTTGGGCGTATCTTTATCCAGATAGGAGAAGTAACCGCCGATACGTTCCTTTTCCTGAAAGCTATCAAGGAAAATGTCCGTGCCGTACCACGACGCCATTTCCAATCTGTACAGGAGCTTGCCCTCTTCGGTAATTTCTTTGGCTGCTTTTTCCAAATTAATTTCCTGACAAAAGGTATTTAAGGGAAAAAGGACAAATACAAATATAGATATAAATAAGTTTCTCATTATTATTTACATAAGTTCTTAATATACTCATCATCCGCGATATATGGCATGGTTATATGATAGCCGGCTTTATGCGTTTGATTAAATAATTGACAGGTTTCAACGGCATGTTCGTTTCGCGCCCAAGAACGGCGCGCCACACCGCCCATCACATCCCACAACATAGAAGAACGTATAATGTCGTCGATTCGTTCGCTGCCGTCGCATACTAACCCGAATCCGCCGTTTATGGATTTGCCTATGCCGACGCCTCCTCCGTTGTGCAGAGCGATCAGGCTCATTCCCCGAGCCGCGTTTCCGGCAAAGCATTGTACTGCCATATCAGCCATTACATTGCTGCCGTCTTTGATGTTCGCCGTTTCACGGAATGGAGAATCCGTCCCGCTCACATCGTGGTGGTCGCGCCCAAGCATAATAGGACCAACTTCGCCATCGCGCACAAGCTGATTGAACCGGAGCGCGATATTCATCCTTCCCTGCGCGTCCTGATACAGGATACGAGCCTGTGTACCCACTACCAATTGATTTTTCTCGGCGTCGCGAATCCAGTTGTAATTATCTTTATCTTGTCCTCTTCGGGTAGGGTCGATACATTCCATGGCGGCATGATCGGTCTTGATGAGATCTTCGTGTTTCCCGCTTAGGCAAACCCAACGGAAAGGACCGTAACCATAGTCAAAAAGTTCGGGACCCATTATATCTTCCACATACGAAGGCCAGATAAAGCCGTCCTTTTCGTCTATCCCGTTCTTGGATATTTCTGTCACTCCGGCATCGTACATGGCTTTCATGAATGAATTTCCATAATCGAAAAAGTATGCGCCTTTGGCCACAAGCTTACGGATAACCTCGAAATGACGTCTTAATGACCTGTCGACCAGTTTGTGGAAAGTCTCCCGGTCTTCTTTCAGCAATCTTGTCCTTTCCGCGAAGGAAACGCCGGCGGGACAATAACCTCCCTCATATACCGCGTGGCATGAAGTCTGATCCGAAAGCAAGTGGATATGTATTTTATTCGTTTCGGCATATTCCAGCAAATCAATGATATTGCCATGAAATGCTATGGAGCAAGGTCTTTTCTCCTTTTGCGCTTTTTCGGCTAAAAGGAACGCTTCTTTTTCATCCGAAGCGATATGATGTACCCACCCTTGATTGAAGCGGGTTTCGATGCGTGAAATATCCACTTCCGCCACAATGGATACAGCTCCGGCTATATCCGCGGCTTTAGGCTGCGCCCCGCTCATTCCGCCAAGTCCGGAAGAGACGAATAAATATCCCCGTAAATCTTTATCTTGCGGAATGCCCAGTTTCAGGCGTCCTGCGTTCAGCAATGTATTGAATGTGCCGTGTACAATACCTTGAGGGCCTATATACATCCATCCTCCGGCGGTCATCTGCCCGTAATTCGCCACGCCCATTTGCGCCGCTATTTCCCAATCCGGTTGATTGTCGAACATCCCGACCATCATCGAATTGGTGATAATTACGCGCGGCGCGTCCGGCTTCGATTTGAACAATCCGAGCGGATGCCCCGATTCGATGACCAATGTTTGGCCGCTTGTCAACACTTCCAGATATTTCTTTATCAACCGGTATTGCATCCAGTTTTGACAGACCTGACCGGTTTCTCCGTATGTAACCAATTCATAGGGATATAAAGCGATGTCGAAACATAGATTGTTGTCTATCATTACCTGAAAAGCCTTTCCTTCGATACAATTCCCCTTATATTCATCAATAGGCTTGGGGTAGAGGTCTCCCTGGGGGCGATAGCGGTAGCCGTAAATTCGTCCGCGGGTCTTCAATTCTTCGAGAAATTCGGGCGCTAATTGTTGGTGCAATTCGGTAGGAATGTAGCGTAAGGCGTTTTTTAGCGCTATTTCCGTTTGAGCCTGACTGAGCCTAAAACCGCGATCCGGCGCGCGGCGTATCCGTTCAACAAAAGATGAATATTCGGGTAATCTATTATCAAGTCTGATCTCCATAAAGTTTAAATTCTTGGTTATATTTTCCGAAGATAAGACTTATATTTTTAACTTAAAAAATATTTGTGATATTTATGAACATGTTTTACGACAAAATAAAGTATTTATTGGTTATATAGCACTCGCAAAAGATAAAAAGAGGAGGATAACATGAGATTACCGTCCGTGGGTATATCAAAATGTCAATAGTACGATCCGATGCAGCAAAGCATAAATTCCCCCTATTCTTCCTGCTCTTTCTTATATACCATAGGCAGGGCGATGGCGCAATAGAGTGTGAGTACAGCCGCGATAAGCAGGGTTACTACCCATTCCCTCCTATTCACAAACATAAGATAAGTGGAAACGCACATCAGCAATACGGCAAGTATCTGTATATTGAAGAGGCGTTTTCCCCGAAGGCTTTTTCCGGGATACGGAGTCGTGAATGTAATGGCGGTATATCCCGCGACTCCTACTATCATTACATATTTGGCTATATCAGTATTAAAAAAGTAAACGACAGCCGCGATAAGGATAAGGATCGCGGATAGTTGGAAAAGAATATTTTTGAGCTTCCGGTTTGGCTTCATTATTATAGGGTTCGTTATTCTACAATGAAAACATCTTCATTGTCTTTCTTCATCAGATAATTTTCCCGAGCGAATTTCTCGATGCGGTCTTTGTCCGATTCCAGCAACTTTAACTTTTGACTATCTTCTTCTGTTTGTTTATGATAGCGGTCTATCTGTCTGTTCAGTTCCATGATTTTCGCTTCATATCCCAACCGTGCGAATATATTACTCTCGCTGATAAAAAAAGCGAAAGCGATAATTACCAATATAATAAGTAATTGTACTTTTGTATATCTGGTAATAAGATAATTGAATATCGACCTGAGAATTTTCATAAATCAAAAGAGATTAAATCAATACTTTTTGACTAAACTCACCCTACAAAGATATATATTTGT
>JAISKQ010000191.1 GCA_031260865.1 Prevotella sp. | reverse complement strand
GGAGGAAGACGATTTACCATTCTAGGAGCGAGATAGCCTTTTGAGCATTATCCGGCGATAAAACAAACAGATTAATACAAATGGTAAAACGGCTATTTTTATTAATCTGTTTTCATATTTAGAATCATGAGAACAAACCTCTTGTATGTGTTTATTATCCTGCTTTTTACCTCTTGCGATGAATATACGCCGAAACCAAAGGGATATTCGCGGATAGAAAGGACGCCTTACGAGTCAGTGAAATTTGAACGACCTGAATTTTCTTTCTTATATCCCTCGGACTCCAAGATAGAATACCTGACGCCGGAAGCTAAATCCGAGATTTGGTTCAATATCATTTACCCGGAATATAGGGCTACTGTATATTGCACCTATATCCCTTCCGAAAAGAAAGGTATAGCCAAAATGCTGGATGATAGCCATCGCTTGGCGTATAGCCACGCGGTAAAAGCCGATGGTATATCACAATCACAATTTACAGACTCATTACACCATACTTACGGGCTTATTTATGACATAAAGGGCGCTGTGGCGTCGCCCCTCCAGTTTTATTTGACGGATCATGTTTCAAATTATCTCAGAGGGTCTGTGTATTTTGACTATGTTATAAATCCCGACTCCATATCGCCTGTCATCGCGTTTGTCCGTGGCGATATCGTGAATATGATGAAGTCGTTGCGATGGGGAAATTCAGATAAAAAGAGGTGATGAAAAGGAAAACGGTGATATATATATTTCTATTTGTCTTTGGAGCGGGACTGTTTACCTGCCTCAACCTGAAAGACATAGAGATGCCTTATGACGACGCGTACTCTGTCTTTATGATGAAATCGTCCTATTCGGATATTGTGCGTATAACATCGACAGATGTGCATCCTCCCCTTTATTATTGGGGATTGAAGGCTTTTAGCTCCCTGTTCGGCAGCTCGGCGTTTGCTTTACGGCTATTTTCCCAGTTAGGCGTTTTGGCGGTTTTATTATTGGGATGCTTTCCGATACGCCGGTTCTTTGGGGATAAAGTCGCCCTGCCCTTTATTTTGTTGATGATAATCTTTCCTGTGACTCAATATTTAGTCACGGATATACGGATGTACTCATGGGCTATGTTTTTTGTCCTGGCTTGTGCCCTTAGCGCGTATGATGTGTACCGAAAGAATAAGGTGTGCAGCTGGCTGTTGTTTTTCTTCACAGGGATTTGCGCCGCGTATCTGCACAATTACGGTTTGATGAGCGTCTTAGGTATATATATTCTTTTATTGGCGGCGCTGATTCGCGGCAAAAAGAAATGGCGATATTTGATTTTCTGCGGAATCTTGTTTTCCATTGCTTATCTGCCATGGGCGGTGCAGTTGATGTCGCAACTGAGGGATGTTGAGGCTGATTATTGGATAAAGCCGTTGACTATAAACGATTTATGCCTGCATATCTATTATTTCTATTCTCCCAAAAGTATTTGGCTGCCCTTTACTTATTTCACGAAATATCAAATGATGGTATGGCTGATACTTATAATGTTTATTCAATTAATACTGACGCTAAAGGTCTTGATTACAGGCTTTAAAGAAAAAGATAAAATCATCTGTCCGGTCGTTTTCTCCTTTTTGGCATTTTTGTTTCCGGTCTTGCTGGGAGGTGTGATTTCTTTAACATCAGTCCCGATATTAGTTACCCGCTATATGACCTGCTCTTTTGGTCTCTTTGTTTTGGGGATAGCTTTTATTCTGGCAAAGGCGACCGAATACCCGATATACAGGACGTTGTCGTATGCCTTTGTTTTCCTTTTACTCATCACCGGAGGAGTAAGGGCTTATTCGGGAGTAAAGCATTATAATGAAATAGATACCGCGTACGGGCAGATTCGGGAATTTGTGACGAAGGACAAAGAGCAGCCGGTATTTGTAGTGAATAGCTTCTCGTATCAAGAGATGCCTCGCGTACAGCTAATCGTTCCAAACTGTGAGTATTACGTCTTGGATAGGGACAAATCAACGAATTTTGAACCTTTCGTTTTCGAGAGAATAGATTCGATACCTTTCCATGATTTTATCTTGCTGCAACATGACCGAAAAGACGAACAGCGTGAGTTTAGACTCTATCAGGCTGAACTGTTGAAGGAGTATTCGATTACGGATAGCCTGCGTATTTTGGATATATGTTTTTATAAAGTGAGCAAATAATCTGTTGAATCAGAGGCTTTTTTTTTATATATCTTATAGATTGCGGATGAAATATTTTTTGTACTTTAGACTCGAGTTATAACACACTGTTTAACACCATAATCCTACTGAATGATATGAAGAGACCATTATTTTATCTATTGACGATTGTTTTGCTTTTTCCGGCATGTAGTTCCACTTTTTATTATTCAACACTGAATACGACGAACGACTATGTGGAAAAAGTAGATAACGGTGATTTTCTGCTTGAGACAGATAGCCTGTGGATTGCTTATTGTTTCAAAGGAGCCTACGCCCCTGTGCAGATTACGATTTTCAATAAGACAAATAAACCCTTGTGTGTGGACTGGCGGAGGTCGGCTTTGATAATTGGGAATACACCGATAAACTATGCCGGAGAAAAAATGAATTTTCCAGGCGATTGGGAAAGTTACGACAACAGCGACCGGACTGATTCACAGGGATCGTCTGATGGACGGACGGCTTTACCCGGAGGTGTCAGCTTTGTTCCTCCACAAACGATGATAAGTGAAATCCCCCTTCGACTGAATCCCCGATTTGATAATATTAACAAAAAAGAATATCGCAATTCTTATCTAAGCAATGTCCGGGGCAAGGAGATAAAAACCAAGCGGATAGAGTTCGATCCGGCTAACAGCCCGTTGACTTTCAAAAGTTATCTAACCGTTTATTATCAGCCTGATAAGCCAATGACTTACGAGCAGGATTTTTATATGGACTCCTTATTCAAAACGTCGAAAATAGCTCCTTATTCATTGTCCGGACAGATGGCTGATCGAGGAGACTTTTTCTACGTGGAAAAGCTTTCTAAAAACTATATCTTTTTATCGGCTGTTGGTAGCGGGGTCGCTTCAGGTCTTGTCGTCTTATTAGAGTTGTCCCTGAATATATTTTAAACCGCCTCTTTTTTGTCAACGGCGCTCAGTCCTCCAATAATTTCACGGCGTCCACATACTGAGCTATTCCCTTGGCTACCTGCTTTGCTTCGCGCATGGCAAGCACCACGGTTTGTGGCGTGTGCACCACATCACCTCCGGCAAATACGCCTTTACGGGAGGTCATGCCATAAGGATGCGCTTTTGTGGTTACATACCCGTTCTCATTCACATTGATACCGAGGGATGTGGATACAATAAGGTTGGCAGGTTTTGAACCTATCGAGATCAGCACGCGGTTCATCGGCATAATCTTTTCTCCCTCCGGCGTCTCCACGCGGATTGCTTTTAAAGTGTTGCTTTCTCCGATACATTCGACAGTCCTGCTTTGCCACAAGAATTTCACACCCTCTTCCACCGCTTCTTTATATTCGGTTTTCAGGGCGGGCATATCTTCTTCTGTGCCGCGATAGATGACCGTGACGGAATTCGCTCCCATGCGCAAGGCTGTACGCGCGGCGTCCATAGCCACGTTTCCCGCCCCGATAATAGCCATATCCTCATTATCTAACAATGGAACGGCAGCCCGGCTTATATCCCCGTTGTTATATAAGTTTACCATGCGTAGAAAGTAAGAAGACTGGAGTACTCGGTATAGCGTGATGCCGGGAATATCCAAAGTCTTGGGAACAGCTGTGCCCGAACCAATAAAGACAGCGTCAAATTCATGCTCGAGCATATTATCCACCGTCATTTTTTCCCCTACCATGCAATCATTGATAAAGGTCACACCCAGAGCCTCTATCTTTTTTATTTCGCGGCGAACAATGTTTTTTGGCAGGCGGTATTCCGGTATTCCGTACATCAATACGCCTCCGGGTTCTTTTTGTCCCTCAAAAACGACGACGTTGAATCCCTCGCGAGCTAAGTCTCCGGCGACGGTCAATCCGGCTGGTCCCGAACCTATCACAGCCACTTTACCCCTTGTCTTGGGACGTAAGCGTTCCTTGATAAGGTTCATGTCGCTGTCGAAATCCGCGATAAAGCGTTCCAGTCTCCCGACTTTTACGGGATTGTCTTTTTTGTTGAGTATGCAATGTCCTTCACATTGTTTTTCGTGTGGGCATACTCTTCCGCAGATAGCCGGTAAGTTGCTCTTTTCGTTGATAATCTGCATAGCCGCTCCGATGTTACCCATCGAGAGTTGATTGACAAATCCCGGTATATTATGTTCGATAGGGCATCCCTGCATACATAATGGGGTTTTACAATTAAGGCATCGTTTTGCTTCTTCTACGGCTTCCTTGGTGGAATATCCTTTATTTACTTCCGCGAAATTCTTGTTGTTCATGTTTTCCTAAAATATGCGATTATGTAATCTTTACGTTGCAAAAATATATATTACTTTGCAAAATAGACATAGCAAATGTGACTTTTTATTTATGGCGCATGCGAAATTTATATATTTGGCTTGAAAAACCTGATTTTCATACCCGCAGGTCAGCGTGAAGAACAACCTGAGGCTAATAATAATTATTCGATAGTCAATGCTTTATGTATAAGCACTGTCCTTCAGACTGAATTTGTTTTTTGTCGTGTACTTAGGGCGAAAAATTTATTTACCGCGCGCAATCACAGATTGCTAGCCTTCCTTTTGGGGTCTTCCCGAAAAACTGGGGGGATCAAAAAAAACGATTACCTTTGCATCATGGAAACAAGCTATGAATTATTATTACCGGAAGGGATTCTGGAATACTTTGAATTAAAAGAGGTAGAAAAGAGAGAAGGAGTAATTAAACATGGCAAATCAATCCCCACATAATATAGAGCCTATTCTATCTATTATCTACGGAATGAATTTATGGACAAAATATAAAATAAATGAAAATTTGGCTTAATGGTCAAAAGGAATGGTATTTTTCAGGGTAAACGCACGAAATTTTCTTATTTTTCCGGTCAAAACGATTACTTTTGTCGAATGGCCTCTATATATGATTATTTAAGCGAGATAAAAGACTACCGGATAGAGAAAAAATGTC
>JAISKQ010000034.1 GCA_031260865.1 Prevotella sp. | reverse complement strand
ACCTTAAACTGAGCGAATTTAGTAGTTTTGACTATCAGGTAGAAGGAGGCGGATTTATCGGAAACCGTGATAAAATACATTTTGCCGATTATCAACATTTCAACACCTCCAATGTAACCATAAATCTGAAATCACCTTTCTTTTCATTCATGCTGTTAGACAATTATGCGGCATCTACAAACGAATATTGGATAAGGACAAATATTAACTACGAGAGCAAATATATTTTACTGAAACGACTGCCGTTCCTGCAAGGTAAAATGTTCAGCGAAAGCCTGCACCTGAAAAATCTATATACACCGGATATGAAATTATATACCGAAGCCGGTTATTCTGTAAACTTCACAATGTTATTGAATGTTGGGGCATTCGTATCATTCCAAAAGACAGAATACAAAGATTTTGGAATACGGATATTATTCGACCTCGAAAACACCAAAAGAATGTTTCGGAGCAGGTAATTCCATTATGCGGCAAAGCAATGACATTCTTACGGCATTTATGCGTAACAGTATTTAATTCAATGACAATGATACGGCATATAGGGTATAAAACAATTATCCGACAATCTCGAACCTCGCGAATTTCAATAGCAGTTGCTTTTCTCCCGAATTTTCAAATACCACTGTTGCCTTACGGCTATCCGGGTCTCCGGTCACAGCCGTCACCCTTCCTATGCCAAAACGTTCGTGCTTGATAGTCGCGCCCACTTGCACTTCTCCGCTATTGGCTCCTGCGGAAGATTTGGGTACGGCTGTTTTCGCGTTTACAAACTTAGGACGGGAAAAAGATTCCTTCGGAGAGCTTTGAGCGGGATGCTCGGAATACGATGTACGCGGCTTGTTTGTATAATCAAATAAATCCTTTGTATATGTTTCGGGACGATTCAAAACACCAAAATCACCCGCGCCGAAAGCGCCCGCGTTCATATTCAGGTAGGCGGCGTCTATATCCTTCAGAAAACGGCTTGGATTACACGCATTGATCTGCCCGTTGCGGAAGCGGCTCTTTGCATAAGTTATCATACAAAATTCTTTCGCGCGGGTTATTGCCACATAAAACAAACGGCGTTCTTCCTCAAGCCCCCTAAATTCTTCTTTTGCCATTGCCGAAGGGAAAAGATCTTCTTCAAGTCCCACAATAAACACATTATTAAATTCCAGTCCTTTGGCGGCATGAATGGTCATCATCGTCACCTTCTCTTTATCGGCGTCCTTATCCGTATCCTGATCGCTCAGGAGAGATACTTCCGACAGGAAATCCATCAATCCGATGCCACCTAAGCCTTCTTCCTGACGGCTTTCACAAAATTCATGGATACCTCCGAGCAATTCCTGCAAGTTCTCCTGACGGCTCATACCTTCGGGCGTCTGATCCTGATAGGCTTCGCCGGCTATGCCGCTTTGCTTTACCACCATAGTAGCCAACTCATAGGCAGAAAGTTCATTTAAACGGGCAATAAAACTTTCTATCAATTCGCGGAAAGCTTGCAACTTATTCGCTGTACCCGCTTTAACAGGCAGATTATATGCCAACGGATCGCCTATTACGTTCCACAAACTGATATTATGCAGACGCGCTACTTCGGTTATCTTACCCAATGTAGTATCTCCTATGCCGCGTGCCGGGAAATTAATAACACGTCTGAAAGCCTCATCATCGTATGGATTAACCACCATGCGGAAGTAAGCGATGACGTCTTTTATCTCCTTGCGTTGATAGAAAGACAATCCGCCATATATACGGTATGGTATATTTCGCTTACGCAAGGCTTCTTCGAAAATACGCGATTGGGCGTTGGTACGGTATAGAATGACAAATTCGCTGTACGCGGCTTTCTTATCGCGACGCAAATCCCATATCTTGTTGGATACGATTACCCCTTCTTCAAAATCGGAAAAAGCGCTGGAGACTTCGATACGTTCGCCCTCTTCATTTTCGGAGTATATCGTTTTCTTTATCTGCTCCTTGTTCTGTTTAATCAGGCTGTTTGCAGCGTTTACGATGTTCTGTGTCGAACGGTAATTTTGTTCCAACTTAAATATCTTGGATTCGGGATATACTTCTTTGAACTTTAAAATATTATCTATATTCGCGCCGCGAAATGAATAAATACTCTGCGCGTCGTCCCCCACCACGCACACACGGTGATGAGCATCCGCCAACCGCTTTACAACCAAATACTGGGCAAAATTCGTATCCTGATACTCGTCCACCAATATAAACTGATACCGTTCCTGATAACCGGCTAATACATCAGGATGGTCACGGAAAAGGCAATTGGTATAAAACAACAGGTCATCAAAATCCATTGTATTGGAAATCTTCAGGCGATTATTGTATTCCCTGTAAATATCCTTTATCATCGGCATTTTAGACCGTTGGTCATATTCAACCAGTTCCTTGTTTTGGGCATACATCTGCGGAGAAATCAAGGCGTTCTTGGCATTTGAAATAATCGATTGCACCCGGGCGGGTTTATACACCTTATCATCAAGCTGATATTGTTTGATAATCATCTTTATCAGATTGCGGGAATCCGCCGAATCAAAAATCGTAAAATTAGCTTTGAAGCCGATTCGCTCAGACTCGGTACGCAAGATACGCGAAAACACAGAATGGAATGTACCCATCCAAAGATAGCGTGCATATTTCCAACCGATAAGCTGGGCGATACGTTCTTTCATTTCGCGCGCCGCCTTATTGGTAAAGGTTAACGCCAGAATACTTTGAGGATGGTATCCTTGTGCCATCAGATAGGCTATTTTGTATGTCAGCACACGTGTTTTACCCGAACCCGCGCCTGCGATAATCAGCGAAGGTCCATCGCTATATTCCACAGCTTCACGCTGCTGCTTATTCAAATGATCTAATATATTATTCATAAAAATTCAGACATCAAACAACAAAGATAGCGCATCCTTATGAGTTAAGAGTCTGAGATTAGAAAATTTTATTCCTTTTACAGTAAAGCGTGAGCAGTTGAAATGTCCCAATGTGCTATGATGTAGCGGTTTCAACCCTTAATTCACATTGATTAATGCAATTTTATCGTATCTTTATACCCGAAATTTATAAAACCCAGCCTATGAACAGAATTTTTAGAACAATCAGTTATTTTCTCCTGACAGGAGCCGCCTTGACCGGATGTAATGAGAAAACACCCGTTGAAGCCGACTACGACGTAATACCGTTACCGCAAAGTATTGCCAAAGCGGAGACTGAAAACTTTACCCTGAACAGCAACACCAAAATAGTTTATCCAAAGGGTGATGATGTGCAGAAACAAACGGCTGAATACCTTGCCGAATACCTCAAGTTAAGCGCCGGTATAGAGCTGAATGTGACGGATGAAGATGCTACCGATAATTCTATTGTCCTCAAAACCGGTTATCAAGGCGAGAAACCCGAGTCGTACAACCTGACCGTAAACAGTAAACAAATAGTGATTAACGGTATGGACGCCGCAGGTACATTCCACGGAATACAAACATTGCGCAAGTCGATACCCGCCGACGCGTCAAAGCATACGGTTGTCTTTCCGGCAGTGGATATAAAAGATTATCCCCGCTTCGAATATCGGGGTATGATGCTGGATGTAGGTCGCCACTTGTTTCCCGTTGAGTTTATCAAGAAATACATAGATATACTGGCATTGCATAACATGAACCGTTTTCACTGGCATCTGACTGACGACCAAGGTTGGCGAATCGAGATAAAGAAATATCCGGAATTGACGCGGATAGGTTCACAACGCGCCCAAACCGTTATCGGCAAAAATTCGGGCAAATATGACGAAAAGCCATACGGCGGATTCTATACGCAGGATGAAATAAAAGAGGTCGTGGCTTATGCCGAGAAACACTTTATAACCATCGTACCCGAAATCGACCTGCCGGGACACATGCTGGCCGCGTTAACCGCTTATCCTAATCTGGGTTGCACCGGTGGACCGTATAAGGTGGGTGAAGAATGGGGCGTGTTCGACGACGTGCTTTGCGCCGGAAATGAAGATACATACACCTTCCTCGAAAACGTGTATGCAGAGCTTATCGAGCTGTTCCCGTCAAAGCTTATCCATGTAGGTGGGGACGAGTGCCCCAAAACTCGATGGAAAGAATGTCCGAAATGCCAGGCTAAAATCAAAGAGCTGGGACTGAAAGGCGATGCAAAACACGCTAAGGAAGATATGTTGCAAAGCTATGTTATCTCCCGAATGGAGAAGTTCCTGAACAGCAAAGGACGCGAAATCATCGGTTGGGACGAGATTCTGGAAGGCGGACTTGCTCCGAATGCAAAGGTGATGTCGTGGAGAGGTACCGAAGGCGGTATAGCCGCCGCTAAAATGAACCATGACGCGGTGATGACGCCCGGCTCGCATCTATATTTCGATTTTTACCAGACGGATGACACTACGGACGAACCTTTGTCTATCGGAGGCTTCTTACCCGTGGAGAGGGTATATAGCTTCGAACCTGTACCCGGCGAATTAACAGCCGAAGAAGGCAAACATATCATTGGCACACAGGCAAACCTTTGGACGGAATATATAGCGGATTCCCGCCACGCGGAATATATGGTATTGCCTCGGGCGGCTGCTTTAAGCGAGGTGCAATGGACAATGCCCGAAAAGAAGGATTATGAACGCTTCCTTCCCCGCCTTGCCAAACTGATGGAACTCTATAAGAAGCTTGATTACAATTACGCGACACATGTAATGAATATTGCTTCCAGTATGACGCAGGATGTCGCTAAAGGCGCGATAGCCCTAAGCCTGTTTACTTTCGATAACGCCCCTATATATTACACGTTGGACGGAAGCGAACCATCCGATAAAAGTACGAAGTATGAAAAACCGCTGGAAATCAACTCCAGTACAAAGATACGTGCCGTAGCTTACCGAAAAGGAATCAAGAGCAAAGAATATACCGAGTCTTTCGGTTTCAACAAGGCGACTTTCCGAGATATAAAGATAGAGAACGAACCTCACAAAAGTTATACTTACGATGGAGCTATCACGCTGGTAAACGGAAAAAGAGGTGGGCTTTCACACTCAAACGGCGAATGGCTCGGGTTCTACAATACCGACTTTGTCGCTACTATCGATTTGAGCAAAAGCGTTGATATATCCAATGTAACCACAGGCACGCTCGTTAGTATCGGTTCATGGATTTTCGGAGCCACAGGCTATACTGTTTCCGTTTCGGAAGACGGTATAAACTTCAAACAAGTATATAACGAAGAATATCCGGTCATAGACAACAGCAATCCTAACAACCGGGTGCAGGACTTAGTCGCTAAGTTCCCTACCGAAAAAGCCCGTTATGTAAAGATTATAGCCAAGGTAACTAAAACCATACCCGACTGGCATCCCGGCAAAGGCAGCCCGTCTTTCGTCTTTGTAGATGAAATAATCATTGAATAACCTCCTCCCCTAAAGCTCCTAAAGTCCCCTAAATCCAAAAGGGGGACTTTAGCGAAGCGACAACATTAAATCAGTCAACTGTTCGACCGCGAAGCCTCTATTCCCCAGTGGATTAGGGGCTTCTTCGGTAAATAACTGACAGCCAATAACTAACCGTTTATTGTTAAAAAGTAACAAAAGTAACAGTTTTCAGTAAATAGTTTACTAGAGTTCTAAAAAGTGACAAAAGTAACACTTTTCTGTCATCATCGCTTCGCGCCATTCTTCGTTCTTGTAAACTTGTACACTTGCAAGCTTGTAAACTCAAAACTTAAAATTTAAAAAAGTGACAAAAGTAACAGTTTTCTGTCATCATCGCTTCGCGCCATTCTTTGTTCTTGTAAACTTGTACACTTGCAAGCTTGTAAACTTAAAACTTAAAAAAGGTAACAAAAGTAACACTTTTCAGGTAACACCGCTTTGCGCCATTCTGTCTTCTTTCTTGTAAACTTGCAAGCTAGTAAACTTGTAAACTCAAAACTCATTACTTGTAACTCGTAACTATTCTATATAAGATAATTTTTTAAAAATTTCATGACAATTTTAGGGCGTAATTTAAAAGTTTTTTTTTTGATTGACAACATTCCGTTTTGTCCAATGTCATGCTATAAAAAACTCCGGCTTTTATTCTTTGAAATTAAAACGGCTCGTCTTCGCTTTTTTGCCCGCCACAATAAGATTGCAAATTTTTTAAAGCGCTCTCAATTCGGTTAGCCATTTCGGGCGGGGTTTCCATTTTTAAGAAATGCCATCCATCACTGTATGGTTTCAGTTTGCCCTTCTCCTCTGTTTGATATGCCTCATAAGTGTACTTTAAATAATATTTACCGTTGTTTCCTCTTGGCATTTTAATAAAATCAGTAGGAAATACAGATTTATATTTTACTTCCTTATTGCCTCTTTTTAGAAAGCCCGATATAACAACCTCACATTCATTGATTTCAATTTTAAGATCTCTTGTTGTAAATTCTTTGAAAGAAGAATACTCTATCAACTTAGGTTTCAACCATTCGATTGTCTCCTCTTTCGTTGGCTTGCTTTCTTGTGCAAAAGAACAGGTACATACGAATAGCGCGCAGACCGCTAAGATTGATCTTATTGTTTTCATTTTCTTGTATTCTAAGATGAAGATATATAAACTGATTTTATTTTAGCATTGACTTGCTTTTATCTAAACATCTGTATCTATTAAATTATTGCTTTTTATTTAATTCTTTTTTAAGAAGTTCATAAATATCCTTCCAAGGTTTGTTGCAAAGTCCTGTACTTTCATCAATCAATAGTCTATATGTTTTTGACTCAAAATATACATCAATGGCTTTATCTACTGTAATGCCGTAATCGGCTACAAGTGATTGCGTAATGGCATCGTCAATGTTGCCTACGTATTTTTTTTTCTTAACCTGCTCTAACATTTGCAATGAACGGGTAGTACAAAAACAGATCTGATGGGTAGGACGGGTAAATTTGAGATCGTCAAGAAATTTTTCTTTAGTTATAGCGCCTTCTAAATAGGCGTCAATACGCTGCGCTATATCGTCATCGGCAACAGGACCTTCCACAATATCATATTCATGAGCGGGTTCGGATACTTCCGGATTACGATTCATTACCACAAAGTCAAGCCAATCCTCTGTATATCCATCAAAACGAAGTACTTCCATTTCGTAATGGTTATACGCATTTTCAAAAAACGTAAACTCAGTTACATAACCATTTGTGCCATGTCTAAGCCCTTTCCTTTTCGCCCAAAGCTCAGCTTGTTCCTGAATATTAGTAACATAAAAGCCTGCCCCAAAATCTCTGTTTAACCTGCTCTGGGACAAATCAATTTTTTCTATTTCAACCAAACCTCCATGATATACTTTCATCGCAAACCTCCATTCCGGCGACAAACTTCAAATATATCTCTTATTGCCCAAAAAGGATTATCGGTGTGTAATGCCCACCAATGGTCGAAAAGATAATCAAGCCCACCGTATTTTTTCAGGTATCGGTAAGCCTCTTGCCTATTCATTTTATAAGCATCCGCGAATTTAGGTATGATAAACGTGACAAACCGAAGTTTATTTCTTGTTTCTTTTTCCAACACATTAGTTTCCATACTATTACGCTTTAACCACATGATACAAAAGTAATAATTATTTGCGATTTATACAACCTGTACATTATTTTCCTATTTTCAAATATTAAGACTGATAGCCCGATAGTCGTTGTCGTCCATTGTAAGTCGCTTGCGAAACGCACATCGGTAGCTGACCATCAAGGTATAAAATACCAAATGTACAAAAATTAAATGTTTAATAATAACAGAATCGACCCTAAAAAACTGAAAAAGAGTCGCCTTCGAAAAATCAGGGCGGCTCTTTTCTTTCATCAAATATATACAATTTATTTTTTCACGCCATTCCTTTCCAACAGGGCGTCTACGGTAGGTTCTTGCCCTCTGAATCTGACATACAGGCTCATCGGCTCTTCCGTGTTACCTCTTTCAAGTACATTTTCACGGAACGAACACGCCGTTTCTTTATTGAAAATCCCTGTCTTTTTAAATAACGCGAACGCATCGGCATCCAACACCTCAGCCCATTTGTAACCATAATATCCGGCTGCGTAACCGCCCGAAAATATATGGCTGAACGATGTGGACATATCGGTCCCGTCCACAACAGGCAACAAGGCTGTTTTGTCCATCGCCTTATGCTCAAAAGCAATGACATCCCCGGTATATGGTTGCGTCAGGGTATGCCATGCCATATCCAAATATCCGAACGATAATTGACGATAGCACAGATAACCGGCGTTATAATTCGCGGCGTCCACCAACTTCTTCACTAAGTCGGCGGGAATTTTCTCCCCTGTCTTATAATGAACAGCAAATTTGTCCAAATATTCTTTTTCGGTCAGCCAGTTTTCCATTATCTGGGAAGGAAGTTCCACAAAGTCATGCAAAACATTTGTACCGGATAATGATTCATAAGTGCATTTAGTAAGCATACCATGCAGCGCATGCCCAAACTCGTGCAGAAAGGTCTCCACTTCGTCAAAGGTCAGCAAAGCAGGCTCGGTGACCGTCGGACGGGTAAAGTTCATTACGATGGAAACAAACGGGCGCGAATCTTTCCCTTTTTCTATGTACTGACCTTTATATTCGGTCATCCATGCACCTTGGCGTTTTCCTTCCCGAGGATGAAAATCGGTATAAAGGACAGCTAAGAACTTCCCGTTTTCGTCCAGCACATCAAAAGCCTCTACTTCAGTATGATATACCGGTATTTCAGCATTCTTTACGAATGTGACGCCATACAGGTCTGTCGCAAGCCCAAATACCCCTTTCTTTACATTTTCCAATTCAAAATAAGGACGCACAAGCTCATCGCTCACGTTATATTTGGCGTCTTTCAGTTTTTCCGAATAAAAAGCCCAATCCCAAGGTTGCAATTCAATGGCTTTACCCTCCATGCCTACGGCGAATCCTTCCACCATCTTCACATCTTCACGGGCTGCCCGGGCATACGCGCCGAACAGATTGTCAAGCAGGCTGTAAACATGCTCCTTATCTTTAGCCATCTTATTCCGCAAAACGTAAGTGGCATAATCCGGATAACCCAGTAGGTTTGCTATCTGCATCCGGGTTTTAGCAATCTCTTTCACATTTTCCTGATTATCAAATTCGCCTCCCGCCACACATTTTGTACTATATGCCATATACAATTTTTGGCGCAAATCGCGACGAGTGGAATATTTCATAAACGCGATATAGCTTGGAGCCGAAAGGTCAAACATATACCCTGCTTTGTCTTTACTTTTTGCTTTAGCCGCAGCCGCGTCTTTCACCATTTGAGGCAATCCGGCGAGGTCTGCTTCATCGGTCAGTATCATTTCAAACTTATTACCTTCTTTCAGCACGTTCTGTCCGAAAGTTAAAGTAAGTTGGCTTAGTTTCGATGATAATTCCTTGTAAGTATCCCTATCTTTACCGATAAGCGTTGCCCCGCTATTTTCAAATCCCTGATATGTTTTTTCTACCAGGCGAATTTGTTCCGAAGTCAGATTCGATTCGAAACGCTTATCATACACCGCTTTCACTTTCTGAAACAAACCCTCGTTTAAAGTTACCGAGTTGGAATGTTCCGACAGTTTTGGCTGGATACGTTGGGCAATCTCCAGCATCTCATCATTGCTTTCGGCGCTTAACAGATTGAAAAACACGGATGTGACACGATTCAACAATTTCCCCGATTCTTCAAGGGGAAGTATTGTATTCTCGAAAACAGGAACCGCCCTGATCATCACAATTTTATTTATTTCAGCCTGATGGTCTTGTATTCCCTTATCAATGGCGGGTTCGTAATGCCGATTCGCAATTTTATCGAACGGCGGTGTATCATAAGGCGTTTTATACGCCGAAAAAAACGGATTCTGCGCTTGAATTGTATTCATTGCTATTATTAAAAATAAAAAAGTAAATAGTTTGCTTCTCATAAAAATCAGATTTAAGTTTAAGAATATATGAGATATGAACTAAACATACAACCTATGTGTCGGGTTCATTTTCATGAAGATGCGCCATAAATAAATATTAACAACATTTTTTGTCTTCAAAACCGACTTCCTCCGGTTAAATATTTTTTATGGGTAAGGCAAAGGTATAAAAACTAATCCAAATATCTTATCTTTGCCTACTAATTAAAGAATTTTGAAAGGTACAAAGCTCACAAAAGTTCACTGACTCAATATACTTTTCTTAATATTTTTTCGTTAATAATTAACTAGTAAATTTATAAACCGGTATGATAGATTATATAAAAGGGGAAATTACCGAATTGACTCCGGCTTCCGTTACGATAGAGACTTATGGAATAGGCTATTTTATCAATATATCCCTTAATACATATACAAGCCTTTCGGGGAAAAAGAATGCCACGATTTTCGTTTATGAAGCCATACGGGAAGACGCGCACCAACTATTCGGCTTTTTCGACAAACAGGAACGGGAACTCTTTCTGTTGCTGATAAGCGTATCCGGTATTGGAGCCGGCACCGCGCGCATGATACTCTCGTCGATGAATGTGCAAGAACTTGCCAATGTGATCGCGTCAGGCAACGCGGATATGCTGAAAACCGTCAAAGGCATTGGGTTGAAAACCGCCCAGCGTGTCATCGTTGACTTGAAAGACAAGATAAAAATAAGTGGTATAGAGCAGGTTGAAATGTTTGCCGCTAACAATCCGGCAGGAGAAGAAGCCGTTGCCGCTTTGGTTATGCTGGGCTTTCCGCAGCAGGCGTCGCACAAGGTAGTGGCTAAAATACTAAAAGAAAAGCCCGATAATACAGTTGAACAGATTATTAAGACCGCGCTAAAAATACTTTAATACTTTAATCATTTTCGTCAGGTTGAAAAAAATTATAAAATATTTATTCTTCATCGTTCTTTTGGTAAGTTCAATCAGCGTGTTTTCCGGTATGTACGGCAAAACAGATGTTGATAGTATCAAAATAAGCGAACCTATACCTCAACCGAACGATACAGTGCCTCGTTTCCCTGTGAAGAAGACACAAATAGAGACATACAAAGACCTGAACAGCAATCCACCCGTCGATCTGAAAGACCCTTCTAATATCAGCAAAATAGTAGAATATGATCCAAATAGCGGTCTCTATATCTTCAGATTGAAGGTTGGAGACCAAGTGATTTCCACTCCTTTCTCTTTAAGTCCGAACGAATATATGGATTATACGCTAAGGCAGTCCATGTCCGATTACTTCCGCGGTAAAAACACGGAAACATATAATAAAAAAGACGAAAATGAAGAATTTTCATTAAAAGATATAAAACTCAACATAGCTTCTATCGATAAATTATTCGGTCCAGGAGGCGTCAAAGTAAAGACGCAAGGATACGTAGAGGCGTCAATGGGTCTTAAATATAACAACACCGATAACCCTACCCTGTCGGAACGGAACCGGAAGCGTACAGCCTTTGAATTTAAAGAAGATATTCAAATGAACGTGACCGCTTCGGTGGGCGATAAGATCAATTTCGGGATGAACTATGACACAAAGGCTTTATTTGATTTTGACTCAAAAAAATTAAAATTAGGCTATGAAGGAAAAGAAGATGAAATTATAAAACGAAT
>JAISKQ010000164.1 GCA_031260865.1 Prevotella sp. | reverse complement strand
AGGAACGATAAGGGAAACTCCTGCCGCCGACTTTTTATTGAATATCCTGTCTTTGTGTATGTTTCCTTTTATGTTTGGAAATATGGCGATGACCTTGATGGAAATTCCGCCAAGTACCTATAATGAGTTGATAGCCAATCATGAAAAATATGTGATAAAATTCACGATAAACGCGCTAAAACCTTGTAATAACTAAACTTAACCGACATAACTATGAGCAACAGACAACAATACAAAATGGGAGTTGATGTAGGATCGACGACTGTGAAGATTGTGGTTTTAAATACTGAAAAACAGATTATTTACAAATCTTACTGTCGCCATCAGGCAAACATCCAACAAACCTTGGTCGCCGAATTACAAAAGGTAATTGAACTATATCCCGATGCAAAGTTCAATATAAACATATCCGGTTCGGCGGGTATGGGTATTGGCGAACGCGTAGGCATCTCCTTTGTGCAGGAAGTAGTGGCTGCCGTGGAAGTTGTCAAAAACGTATATCCTGCCGCGCACACCCTTATCGACTTGGGCGGAGAGGACGCCAAAATGGTATTTTTCAGTGAAGGAAGACATCCCGATATTCGCATGAACGGGAGTTGTGCCGGAGGTACAGGCGCTTTTATCGACCAGATGGCAAGCCTGATGAATATTTCGATCGAAGAGTTAGGACAAAAAGCGCTTGATTTTGAAAAAATATATCCCATTGCGTCGCGTTGCGGCGTGTTTGCAAAAACAGATGTGCAGAACCTGATAAGCCGCAATATTCCTGTTTCGGATATTTCGGCGTCTATTCTCCATGCCGTGGCGTTGCAATCGGTTACCTCGTTGGCGAGGGGATGCGATATAGTACCTAAGATAATCTGTATCGGCGGACCGTTGACTTTTATACCCGCGTTGCGTAATGCTTTTCGTGATGTGTTGAAAATAAAAGATTCGGATATAATCGTCCCTGAAAACGGGGAATATTTTCCGGCATGGGGTTCAGCCCTTTATGAGGAAGAAGATGTTGCCGCGTTTGACCTGAATGAGCTGGTTGAAAAACTGACGGAGTCAACAACGTCAAATCATATGGACGCGTTAGAACCCTTATTCAAGGATGAACTTGAATATATCGGATGGGACGCCAACCGCAATATAAAGGCTCTCAACTTTAAGGCGTTGGGGACGGACAAACAGGTGGAATGTTTTCTGGGTATCGATTCCGGTTCTACAACATCAAAAGTTGTGGTAATGGATACGGACGCTAACATTATCTATAAATACTACGGAAATAATGAAGGTAATCCGCTGAAGAAAGTAATGGAAGGATTATCCTTATTCTATAAAGAGGCGGAAGCAAAAGGAGTGACGGTTAAATTCCTGTCTTCGGCTGCCACAGGTTACGGGGAAGACCTGATGAAATCCGCGCTGGGACTTGATTATGGTATCGTGGAAACGATTGCCCACCTTTCGGGAGCGCAATATGTCGATCCGAATGTTTCGTTTGTACTTGACATTGGCGGTCAGGATATTAAATCAATCTTTATCAGCAACGGACTGATTTCAAACATCGAACTGAATGAATCTTGTTCAGCCGGCTGCGGCTCTTTCTTGCAGAATTTTGCCTCAACGATGAACATGCAATTATCCGATTTCGCCCGCGCTGCCTGTTTGGCAAAGTACCCCAGCGATTTAGGCTCACGTTGCACCGTGTTTATGAACTCTAAGGTAAAGCAGTCTTTAAGGGAAAATGCCGGGAATGACGATATCGCGGCAGGATTGGCTTATTCTGTTGTGAAAAACTGCTTATTCAAAGTACTCAAAATATCTAACCTGAACCTGTTGGGCGACCATATCGTAGTACAGGGAGGAACATTCCGAAACGATGCTGTTTACCGCGCGTTGGAAATATTGTCGGGTAAAACAGTCAGTTCTACGGATCACCCCGAATTGATGGGCGCGTTGGGCGCCGCGTTATATGCCCGGCGCTTGTGGAAAAAGGACGGAAAAGAAACCGACTTTCAGGGTAGAGACGCGCTGTTTGACGTCAATTCCATCGAGTCTAAAGAACTAACGTGCAAAGGTTGTACAAACTTATGTTCCGTCCTTCGTTTCAAATTTAACAACGGGAATATCAGTTATGCCGGAAACAAGTGCGAAAAGGTATTCTACAATAAGAATGGCGAGCGGAAACAAGGTTATAACGCTTTTGACAGGAAGAATGAAATACTCTTTGCCCGCCCTGTTAACGCGGATAACATAGAACGTGGTAAAACGATTGGTATCCCCCGCGTATTGAATATGTTCGATAATTATCCGTTTTGGCATACATTATTGTCGGAATGCGGATTCAACGTGCGGCTATCGCCCGAATCCACTTTCCCCCTCTATCAAAAAGGTGTGGGCGGAGTCATGTCGGATAATATCTGTTTTCCGGCGAAATTAGTGCACGGGCATATACTTACCCTTATCGAACAAAAGGTAGATCGAATTTTTTATCCGATAGTACCGAAAGAAGAAAAAGAATTCGGACAATCCTCCAATTCGTTTAACTGTCCGGTAGTCAGCGGTTATCCCGATGTCATACAAAGTTCGATAGATCCGTCGGGCAGGCATAATATTCCGTTTGACGAGCCTGTGATCACATTCAGTAGCAATAAAGCGTTGCTAAAAGGCTGCTTCAATTATTTAGCCGGACTCGGCGTTTCCAAGAGCGTATTCGATAAGGCTTTCCAAAAAGCGCTGGCTGTTAAAGAGGGATTGAAACAAGACCTTTATAATTTTCAGAAAGAGCTGTTGGACAGGGCTGAGGAAACGGGCGAACTTACCTTTGTGGTTGCAGGTCGTCCCTATCATACCGACCCGCTGATTCACCAGAAAGTTGGGCAGATTCTTTCAGACCTCGGTGTAACCGTGCTGACTGATGATGTTTTCCGCAAACCCGAAAGCCATGGTTTTGGCAAACTGAATATCGTATCGCAGTGGTCGTACCCAAACCGTGTGGTGCAAGCCGCTATGGAGGTCGCCAAATTGCCTCAGAATATACAATTGATACAGCTCAATTCGTTTGGTTGCGGACCGGATTCTTTCTTCATGGACGAAACGCATGATATACTGAAGGCTGTGGGGAAAAATATAACCGTGCTTCGCATTGATGAAATAGCCAGTCCGGGTTCTATCCGTTTGCGCTTGCGCTCCTTGGTAGAGTCGTTGAAGGCTGTGAAATCATACGATACCGTTTCGGCGAATCAATATAAGGGCTATTCCGTTCCATACAAAAAAGAAACGGATCTGAAGAAAACGATTCTATTGCCTTGGCTCTGCGACTTTATTTCTCCGTTTGCGCCGGCTATCGGCGAACTGTTGGGGCTGAAAGTGCAAAACCTGCCTAAGTCGAACAAAATATCCGCCGATTTGGGGTTGATGTATGGTAATAATGAGGTTTGCTATCCGTCCACCCTTGTATTGGGAGATATTATCAACGCGTTGCAGTCCGGAAACTATGATGTGCAAGATATTGTTTTGGCGATTACGCAAACAGGCGGGCAATGCCGTGCGACCAACTATATAGCTCAGATTAAAAAAGGATTGCAGAACGCCGGCTTCAATGATATTCCGGTAATCGCGCTCACGTCGGGCAATACTTATCAAAATGACGAGAGCGAATTTACCCTTGAGTGGAAAAAGTTGGCAAAGCTGGCTATCCCGATTGTGCTGTATGGCGATGGACTGCAACAGATGCACAGCGCTATTTCTGTCCGCGAGCAGAAAGCGGGAACTTCGCAGGAAGTGTTCGATTTCTACATCGAACGAGGGATAGACGCTATACGGGCAAAGGATGCGCGCACATTATTCCGGTTGCTGAAAGAAGCAGTCGAAGACTTTAATAATGTCCCTATTTTTGACAAGGACTATTCCAAGGTGGGACTTATCGGCGAAATATTTGTTAAGTATAACAATTACGCCCAGTCCAATATCACCGAATGGCTCCGTTCACGGAATGTAGAGGTATCCACTCCGCCACTGCTCGACTTTCTGATGCAGTTCTTTGTGAATAGCAAGGTCAATGTGGCGAACGGACTGGATGAAGAAACGATTTTCTCTAAAACGTTGAAACCGCTGATTTGGTGGTATATCAATGGCAAAGTGAGAAAATCGGAAAGGATACTCAGCAAGTTTAAGTTCTACGAACCGTCGGAATCTATCTATGCCAAGGCGGAAGCCGCGTCGGAGGTCTTAAACCTGTCTAATCAGTTTGGCGAAGGCTGGCTGATTCCGGGAGAGATTGCCCATTACGCCCGCAAAGGCGTGAACAAAGTGGTTTGCCTGCAACCGTTTGGCTGTATAGCTAACCATATTGTGGCAAAGGGCGTGGAAAAGCGGATAAAAGAAATATATCCGAACATGAATATCCTATACTTGGATATTGACGGCGGTATCGCTGAGGTAAACCTGCAAAACCGCCTCCATTTTATGATATAAGAGTTACAAGAAGAAGAGTTTGAAGTTTTGAGTAATAAGTTTTAAGTAATAAGTTTTAAGTAGTTACAAGTTACAAGTTACAAGTTACAAGTTTACAAGTTTTGAGTTTACAAGCGTGCAAGTTTACAAGAAGAATCAGTAAACAACGTTCGGCGTAGCCAATTAAGAATGGCGCAAAGTACTTATTAACGGGATTAATAGATACGTGGCGCGCGCCTTTTCCCCGATGTTCCGCAGGGATAAAATGTGCATAACCGTAGGTGGAGCCGATCTTGCGGGACGTTTTTGCACAATATTGTATATGCAGTGTGTCCACTTTTCTCGAAGATAAGATTATATCTCAGTAAAAATATTTTAACTTTTTATAACGTAAATTAATCTCAATAAACGGCTAAAAACCGTCATCTCTTTTTTACAAAATTGTCTTATATATGAATTTAAAGTTTTGAGTTTTGAGTGATAAGTTGCAAGAATAGTTACGAGTTACGAAAAAGAAGAATGGCGCGAAGCGACGACAACTGAAAACTGTTACTTTTGTCACCTTTTTCAATTAGCTATTTATTGTTTACAAGAGTTCTATCATGCTAGTAAACTTGAATTCTTGAACTCTCGTAAACTAAAAAACTGTTACTTTTGTCACCTTTTTTTAACAAAAGCCCCTCCAACTTCCCCAAAGGGAGGTTATCGCGAAGCGGGGATATTGTCCTAACCCTCAAGGGGAGTTTCGCAAAGCGACGAAAGCTAATAGCTAACAGCTGTAGACCGAAAAGAGAGAATTTTGGATGGATGGCTGTTAAAATGTAATATAATTGCATTTTGCTTTGATTACAGCGTGATTATCTATTATATTCTAAGGGAATTTGTTGGATGAACGGTATTATTTTGATATTTTTGTAAAAATAAATTTGATAATTCATTAATACTTTTTTCCTTTGTCTAAGGATTAAAAAAAACAATTTGTTTTATAAAAGAAATAATGCAAAACACAGTAAAAATTAAAGACGTAAAAGACATAGTCGTACGTTTTTCCGGTGATTCCGGCGATGGTATGCAATTGACGGGAACCATCTTTTCTAACCTTTCCGCGATTTTCGGGAATCAAATTTCAACATTCCCTGATTTTCCGGCTGAAATTCGTGCCCCGCAAGGTACTCTTTCGGGCGTTTCGGGTTTTCAGGTACATTTGGGTAACCAAATATACAACTCAGGTGATGTGCCTGATGTATTGGTCGCAATGAATCCCGCGGCGTTGAAAGTGAACGCCAATCATCTGAAGGATGATTCCGTTATTATTATTGATACAGATTCCTTTGAAAAAAAAGACTTGGAAAAGGCTTTGTTCTCCACAGAAGAACCTTTCAAAGAATTAGGGCTTACCACTCAACAAATAATATCAGTTCCAATAACTTCTTTGACTAAAGCAAGTTTGGAAGGAATGAATATGGATATGAAGTCCCGTGTCCGTAGTAAAAACATGTTTGCTTTGGGACTTGTATGCTGGTTGTTTAATCGACCTCTTGATGTTGCTAACCACATGCTTTCCGCCAAGTTCGCCAAGAAACCCCTTTTAGTGGAAGCGAATCTGAAAGTATTGGCAGATGGCTTTAACTATGGTCATAATACAGATATGTCTATATCATCTTACCGGGTGGAAACCGTGAATGTTGAAAAAGGCTTTTATGTGGATGTTAACGGTAATAAAGCAGCCGCTTACGGTTTGATAGCCGCTTCTGAAAATTCAGGGAAACCTTTATTCTTAGGCTCTTACCCGATTACACCGGCTACTGATATATTACAGGAACTGGTGAAATTTAAGCAATTAGGCGTAAAAGCTATTCAGGTGGAAGATGAAATCGCAGGCGTATGTACAGCGATAGGCGCAAGTTTTGCAGGACATTTAGCCGCTACATCAACATCCGGACCGGGATTAGCCCTCAAAAGCGAAGCTATCGGTTTAGCTGTGATGGCGGAGTTGCCTCTTGTGGTTATAGATGTTCAGCGCGGAGGACCATCCACCGGTTTACCGACTAAAACAGAGCAAACCGACCTTCGCCAGGCCTTGTACGGACGTAATGGCGAAAGCCCTATTGTCGTGTTGGCCGCCGCCAGTCCGACAGATTGTTTTGATATGGCATATTGGGCGTCAAAAATAGCGTTGGAACATATTACGCCGGTTATATTGTTGACCGACGGATATATAGCGAATGGCTCGTCGGCTTGGCGTATTCCCGATTTAGATAAATATCCCGCCATTGTTCCTCACGATGTTTCACAATATAAAGGAAATGAATGGCGTAGCGCTTTGCGTGACGAAGAAACGATGGCTCGTTATTGGGCTGCCGCCGGACTTGAAGGTTATACGCATCGTATTGGCGGATTAGAAAAAGATATTAACACCGGAGCTATCTCTACAGATGCCGATAATCACCGCAAAATGACTGTTATACGTCAAACTAAGGTGGACAAAGTAGCAGATGTGATTCCTCAATTGGAATTAATCGGAAGAGAAGACGCTGATTTGCTTGTTGTAGGATGGGGTGGTACTTACGGACATCTTCGCGAAGCCGTTGAAAAAATGAATGCGGAAGGTCAGAAAGTAGCATTGGCGCATTTCCGCTTTATCAGTCCATTACCGAAAAACGCGGACACTTTGCTCCGTAAGTTTAAGAAAGTAATTGTGGCGGAACTTAACAACGGACAATTAGCCGGTTATTTAATGGGAAAAATACCGGGATTGCAAGTTTCCAGTTACAATAAGGTTGAAGGACAGCCTTTTGCCGTATCCGAGTTAGTAGAAGCATTCACAAAGAAATTAGGAGAGTAAAATCATGATAGATACAAATTCAAAAATAGCCTCATCTCATCAGGCGAAAGATTATAAGAGCGATCAGTATGTACGTTGGTGTCCCGGATGTGGAGACCATGCTCTTCTCAACTGTTTACACAAGGCAATGTCCGAATTGGGCATAGAACCCTATCAGACGGCTGTTATATCAGGTATCGGTTGTTCATCACGTTTGCCGTATTATATGAATACGTATGGCTTCCATACGATTCATGGTCGTGGAGCCGCAATAGCAACAGGTGTTAAAACCGCGAAACCGGAATTGTCGGTGTGGTTGGCCACCGGTGATGGCGACTGTTTGGCTATTGGAGGTAACCACTTTATACATGCCGT
>JAISKQ010000208.1 GCA_031260865.1 Prevotella sp. | reverse complement strand
TTCCAATAAAAAGCCATCTTTACCATTTTCTTTACTGTTGGCGTCAATATACAATCTGCCATTGTGGAATTGTATTCCACTAGAGGTTCTAAAGTCTTCTATCAGTAATGAACCTTCGGGCTGCCCATCTTCGGCGCGGTATTTAATAATATTCCCGGTTTTATTGTCCAATATATAAACTTTTTTATCTTTTCTGTCTATGGTGAAATCCGTCGCGTTGATATATTCTCCCGGTCCGTTGCCTTTATCGCCTATTTGGTACAGAAAGCGCCCCGCCTTATCGAAGACACACAGTTTATTATCGGCGGATATATCCAATATATATATTTTATCGTCAAAAACTTGCATTCTACCGATATCGCCTATCAGTATGCTGTCGTTGTATCCCGGAAAAATAGGTGTTGCCTTGTAGAAGAACGAGGACATCGCGATTTCTTTTTCGATGGATAATTTGTCCAAATCTATTTCATGTATATTTTCTATCTGAGCCTTTTTCCGGGAATCCGTTTTGCCGGAGCAGGCGGTAAAACTGATTGTGGCGACTAAGATAACATAGAGTAATACAGTTGTTATTTTTTTCATATCGAAAAGGTAGTGTTTTTATCCTTTTTATTTGTTTAGAGGGAATGACGACATTACTATTTAGACTCATAATAGAATATCACAGGATTGGGATCCTCTCCTATTTTATCTAATATTCCTTTTGCGTTAATATTAGATTTTACATTTCCTTTTTCCTTTTGTTCCATAAAGTAGGGTAACATTTCGGAATCAAGATATGTATATATCCCTTTATCATCAGCACACGCCACATTTTCCATCAGGGAAAACGCGTCTTTATATACTAAGTCATTTTGAAGATTCGTCGTCACATTAAGCTGATTGGTATTTATATTATATAAAACAGTATAGAATTTTTGATTTCTTACAAACCTGAAAAATATCAAATCCTTTACTTCCACAAAATTGAAAATATTATATGATTTATTTTGCGTAAAAAAGCGGGATGTGATAAATGGAACAGGGTTATCCGAATCTGTCTTTTTAATACGTTCTACATCTTCCGGCGTGACCCATAGCTTATCCTTAATAGCCAGATAGGCTTTAACTTCATTGTCCTGAAGAGACAGGACTGTATCCATTAAAGATTGCATATATTTGGGCGATCCCTGATTGCGGGAATAAAAGAAGCTCTCGTTCATGAAACTCTCTTCATGCACGCCTTTGTTATATATATCCGGGTTAATCCACGTCTTTATAACCTCTCCCGATGATAAATCTATTTCCTGCAGCATATATTTTTCTTTTTGTTTAACATTGTGAAAGAACATATCAGTATATAGTTTTCCATCATGATATTGTATAAATCGAGCCAATCCCTGATTATTATGAAAAGGTATGGCGGAGATAAAAGCTCCCGTATTATAATTATATTTCAATATCTTAGAACCATTAGTATCCATCAGATATATGACGTTATTCTTCTGGTCAAGTGTAAAATCCGACACAGAAGCATATTGGTCGGGACCTATACCTACACTCCCTATTTTTCTTATAAACCGACCTTGCTTGTTGAACATAAAAATAGTTTTAGCGGTATGAGTATCTAAAACAAAGAGATATTCATCTGTCACTTGAACTCCACCAATATCGCCAATCAGACATTTTTCACTTGTCTCTAAAGGGATAATCTTAGCTTTGCTAAAATAATCAGATAATTTAATTTTTTCTTTCGTGGATACCGCATCAATATCAATAATATACAAACCGCTTTCGGTTTGACCTGTCGCTATCGGTTTCTCCTGTTTGCATGAAAGGATACAGATGAGAAACAGTATATATACGATTCGTTTGTTTTGCTTCATAATTTATGTTTTTTATTTATCCCGGGGGATACATTCATAATAGATAATAAGCGGGTTGGAATCGCCGTTCAAATCGGAAAGACCTTTATAATTATTTTTAATCACAGATTTTATATTAGGCACGGCATATTCCCCGAAACTACCTATGACAAAGGAACTGATGACAAAATAGATACCATTGGCGTCGGCCGCGAACATAATTCCCGATACCTCACGAATATCACTGAATAAAATATCATCCATCAGATGCTCGTACAAGTGGGCTTCCTTTGTGTTGGTGTTATATGTTATATTAACAGCATTCATAAAATTACCATTCCTGAATAAGGAAAAGAAAATATTATCGCCGCACTCCGCGTAGTCATGTATGCCATAGGTTTTGCCGGCCTGACCTAAATTTTGAAAGAAGTTACGCATACCTTTCTCGTTTACCTTTTCTATTTCAGAAGCTGTGATCCAATCTTTTGTCTTTACATATATAAATGGCTCGACGGCATTCTCTCCTATCGAAACTATTGTATCCATAAACAATTGGACGTATTTCGGATCGCCTTCTGTCCGCGAAAAGAAAAACCCGCCAAAGAGAAAAGCAGGTTTCATCCAGTTCCTGTTACATTCCGACGCTTTCAACCAATGTCCGCATGCCAGCCCGTCGTTTAAGTCTAATTCTTCCAATAAAAAGCCATCTTTACCATTTTCTTTACTGTTGGCGTCAATATACAATCTGCCATTGTGGAATTGTATTCCACTAGAGGTTCTAAAGTCTTCTATCAGTAATGAACCTTCGG
>JAISKQ010000201.1 GCA_031260865.1 Prevotella sp. | reverse complement strand
TCATTGCGAGGGCTTGCCCGAAGCAATCCAAACAGTTGATATGGATTGCTTCGTCGTTCCTCCTCGCAATGACGAAGACGAAATTATTTGACTTAGGTATTATAACCGACATTCATTTTCTTTTATTAGCCGTGTTTATTGTTTCTTGTAGTTCTGATAATACAGAAATTTCAGAGAAAGAAGACTGTCCCGTCCCGTCGGGCCGCGGCTTATAAGGCAAATCAGGCGGCGACTGTTCATCGCCTATAAGCCTGTTTACCCGCGTATGGTCACCGGTATTTCAAATAGTATTCTCTTCCTGTCGAAGATAAGACGTGATGTCGGAGCGATACGGAGGCGTTCATGTCAGATCCGCTTTCTCCCCTCATCACATTTCACTTTCTTTCATTCTTTCCGCGTTTTCGGCAATTATCAGTTGATCCAAAATCTGCTGTATCTCACCATCCATCACCGCGGGTAAATTATAAAGGGTCAAATTGATACGGTGGTCTGTAACTCTAGCCTGCGGATAATTATACGTTCTGATCTTAGCGGAACGGTCTCCGGTAGAAACCATTGTTTTGCGCTTCGAAGCTATTTCATTCTGATATTTAGATAACTCCATATCGTATAATTTAGTCCTTATCATCTGCATGGCAAGCTCCCTGTTCGCCAATTGTGAACGGGATTGCTGGCAAACAACGACTAACCCCGACGGCTTATGGGTAAGCTGCACTTTGGTTTCCACTTTATTTACATTCTGTCCTCCGGCTCCACTCGATCGGGAAGTTTGCATCTCAATGTCGGCAGGATTAATTTCCACATCCACCTCTTCGGCTTCGGGAAGCACGGCGACAGTAGCGGCGGATGTATGCACGCGCCCCTGTGTTTCGGTAGCGGGAACACGCTGTACACGGTGTACGCCCGATTCATACTTCAGTATGCCATACACGCCTTCGCCGGTAACCGTGAATATAATTTCTTTATAACCGCCTGACGTACCTTCGGTAAGACTTGTCGTTTCTGTTTTCCAGCCTTTTACTTCACAATATTTTATATACATACGGTAGAGGTCTCCCGCGAAAATAGCCGCTTCATCGCCGCCTGTACCGCCACGTATCTCAACTATCGCATTCTTACTATCCTGAGGGTCTGAAGGAATGAGCAATAATTTAATTTCTTCTTCCAATTCCGGCAAACGGTTATTTGCCAAATCAAGTTCTTCTTTTGCTATCTCCCGTAATTCAACATCGCTTTCCGTTTCCAAAATATTCTTTGCTTCGTCAACCGTTGTCAATAATTGTTGATATTCTTTTCTGGCGTTACTTATTTTTTCTAAGTCGTGATATTCTTTATTCAGTTTTATGTAACGTTTCATATCCGAAATCACGGCAGGATCGGTTATCAACGTCCCTATCTCTTCGAAACGGATATTTAAAGCGTCAAGCTTTTCGAGTAATGACAATTGAGCCATATATTTTTTTCTAAATTAATTTAGGTACAAAGGTAATTCTTTTCAGCGAACAGTCAATAAATCAAAATTGAGCGGAATAAAAAAAGGAAGTCCGCAAATTCCCTTCGCAGACTTCCCAACCTTAACACAAACTTTACAAAACTACACAATAAAGCTGATACCCAGCTTGATACTTGGTTTATCTTATTAAAAATATAATTGCATTCTCTACTAAACTTTTAATATTTAAATAGAAAATATATTTCGTAACAAATTCTTTTTTCTTGATTAATTATCTTAATTCTATTATTAGTGTTCTTTCAAAAGTTTATCTCTTTCGTTTACGATTGCAAAGTTAGTAATTTTATTTACAAACAAATATTTTTATATGATTTTTTTCTAATTTTATTATCTTTGTAGACTGAATGGTTTGATTATGAAAAAAATACTATATATAATTTTATTTTGCATCCTGATTTTTGAGAGTTGCGGAAGCGATAAATACGAAGCGGATGATATTTTAATGGTAACAAATGTGGACTTGTCGGATTTTAAAATATATGCCGGTTCCCCGGAAGGAGGAAAAGAAGTGCAATTCAATGATCTGAAAAAAACCGATTTGGCAACACGTTTCTTTGGAACTGCTTATAGAAATAATTTGTATGATAAAATCGAGATCCAATTTAATGATAAGAAGTTAACCTTTATTGATTCTACCGGTACAAGTAAAATCATATCTGATTTTGAATTTCAAGGGGATTCTCTTTTTGTCAAGAAACATGATGGCGGAAAAGTTTTTGTGGCTTTAGGAACTTCTGACAATCTCTATCGGATGAAAGGTCTGTCGCGTTACCGCCTGAATGAGTCGAAAGATACAATTCGCGTTTTTAACGAGCCGCTTGGTTTAGATAAGATGCTTACCGTAAGGGGACTTTCTTCTTTAAACCAAATGACCGATCCGACCGATACTCTTATATGGTGCAATGCGATTTATATATTCAAATAAAATTAAGATAATGATTTTTTCAAAAAAAATATATGGTCTGCTGTTATTGATCTTTATTACGTCTTGCGGTGATGATAATAAGACTAATAATATAAGGTATATCCGGTCTGATGTTGTAGATTTCAATGTGTGCGCGGGAGAGGGAAGCGGAGTCGCAAAAGTGGAGAAAAGCCGCTTTGACTCCTCGAAAGTTTTTTCGGACTTATTTGAGTTATATACGGCCGACGCGACCATATCGTTCAGCGATGGACTCATGTATGTAAATCAAGGCAGCGCCATAAGGGAACGTAGCGCGTATAAGTTTGTGGATAGTTTGCTATATGTCTTTACGGGAAATGTTGAACAATACTACGGACGCGGTAATGAGAAAAATTTAAGAATAAGGCAACATTATGTCGGATATAAAGGAACCGACAACGCCATCACTTTGTTTCAGGGTATTCCTAAAGACAAGTTCATGCTGGAAGACGCTCTTAAAAGCGTTCAAAAATCAAGCGTGCCCGCGGGCGACACTATTATGTGGTGTACACGTGAATCAATTTTCAGATGAATTACCTGATGTTGTAATCAGGACATGAGGCAAACGTTTTTCTTTTAAAGCTATTTCAATAAAAATGCGTACCTTTGCGCGAATAAGGTCGCGAACCTATTCATTATTTTGGCAAGTAGTTATTAAATAGTTACGAGTTACAAGAGTCGTCGCTTCGCGCTACCGCTCACGACTCATTGTCGACTGTTCAAAAACTTGCTATTACTTATATAAGTACAGTATAAAATTATGGGAAATTTAGTAGCTATAGTCGGACGCCCTAATGTGGGTAAATCGACACTGTTTAACCGATTGACTGAAAGTCGCCAGGCTATAGTCGATGAGACTTCGGGCACAACGCGTGACCGCCAATACGGAAAAGTAGAGTGGGGTGGACAGGAGTTTTCACTTGTCGATACCGGCGGGTGGGTTGTTAATTCGGAAGATGTTTTCGAGAGTGAGATAAATAAGCAAGTATCCATCGCTATCGAAGAGGCGGATGTGATCCTGTTTATGACTGACGTCATGAATGGACTTACCGATTTGGATTCCGGCGTCGCCGGTATGCTCCGCCGTTCCAAGAAACCGATTCTATTGGTTTCTAATAAAGCGGATAATTTTACTCTTCACGCGCAGTCCGCCGAGTTTTACGCGTTGGGATTGGGTGATCCTATCAATATTTCGGCGATAAACGGCGCGGGAACGGGTGACCTTCTCGATATGATCATTTCCAAGTTCACAAAGAAAGGAGAAGATGAAATATTAGAGGAAATACCCCGTATCGCCATTGTCGGGCGTCCTAACGCCGGAAAATCGTCAATGATAAACGCGCTGATGGATGAAGACCGTAATATTGTGACTAATATCGCGGGAACAACACGCGACTCTATCTATACGCGTTTCAATAAGTTCAACAAGGATTTTTATCTGGTTGACACCGCCGGAATACGCAAGAAAGGAAAAGTAACGGAGGATTTGGAATATTACTCTGTAATCAGATCGATCAAAGCTATCGAAAACGCCGATGTCTGTGTGCTGATGCTGGATGCCACGCAAGGTATCGAAAGTCAGGATATGAATATATTTTCATTGATACAGAAGAACCGTAAAGGGCTTGTCGTTTGTGTAAACAAGTGGGATTTGGTGGAAAATAAAGAGCAGATCGTCATCAAGACTTTCGAAAACGCGATTCGTCAACGTTTAGCGCCATTCACCGATTTTCCTATCATTTTCGCTTCGGCGCTCACCAAGCAACGTATATTGAAAGTGTTGGAAACAGCCCAAGAAGTTTATGACCGCAGAAAGACAAAAATACCTACACATAAATTGAATGAGGTGATGTTGCCTATTATAGAAAATACGCCGCCTCCATCCAATAAGGGTAAGTATATAAAAATAAAATATATAACGCAATTACCTAATACGCAAGTGCCTTCGTTTGTGTTTTTCTGCAACTTGCCTCAATGGATAAAAGACCCTTATAAGCGCTTTTTGGAAAATCGTATCCGCGACAACTGGGATTTGTCTGGTACTCCGATAAATATTATTATCAGGGAGAAATAACAATCTGT
>JAISKQ010000122.1 GCA_031260865.1 Prevotella sp. | reverse complement strand
ACTTGTATTACATCTACGCTTGTTCCCCAAGTGTCGGAAGGTTTATCTCCCATAACAAATTCTAATTCACCGCCGTTGATTATATCGCTGAAGTTGATATAATACTTGTCATAGTCTTTTCCATTGAGCTTTATGCTTTGGATATACTTATTAGCGGCGCTATTGTTCTTCGCTGTAATCTTAAATGTCTTACCGTCTTTCACTTTAATAACGGCTTCATTGATGATAGGGCTGCCAAAGATATATTTTCCTCCGGCAGGTTCTACCTGATAGAAACCTAAAGCCGAAAGTACATACCATGCCGACATTTGACCCACATCTTCGTTTCCTGAAAGGCCTGCCGGTTGGTCATGATACATAACCGATAACACTTCACGTACTTTGTCCGCGGCTTTCCACGGCTGACCTACATACGGATACATATAAATAATATGGTGGCTCGGCTCGTTGCCATGCGCGTATTGTCCGATAAGGCCGCTGATGTCGGGTGAAGCGTGTTCTCCCAAAGAGCCTTCCACGATGAACAGCGAATCCAGTTTCTGTACAAATCGTTCCTTACTTCCGAACAAATCGACCAAACCTTGTATGTCGTGAGGTACTAACCATGTATATTGCCATGCGTTCCCTTCTGTATAGTCATTGTCGCGGTGTACGGATTCGAAAGGATTGAACGGAGTTCTGAACTGTCCTGTGGAAGAAAGCCCTTTCATAAATCCGGTCGATTTATCGAAATAATGGGCGTATGATTTGCTGCGTTTCAAGAAGTACTCATAATCTTCTGTTTTACCCATCTTTTGG
Source organism: Prevotella sp. (assembly GCA_031260865.1). Lineage (GTDB taxonomy): Bacteria > Bacteroidota > Bacteroidia > Bacteroidales > Dysgonomonadaceae > Dysgonomonas. Next base: position 6,358 of record JAISKQ010000122.1, on the reverse strand, counting down.
GCTACTTGGGCTATTGACCAGTCCGCGATGGCATATTCCATACATTTGGCAAGACCTTCCGGTTCTTTGTCGTAAGGGATATAACCATATTCTTTCAGGTAATTCAGACCTCTTTCGTCCAGCATGGCGGACGTCTTCAACGCTTCAAAAGCTAATTCTTTGTCAAAACCGTCATAACCTTTCAGTATGGCGTCGGCGACAACCGAAGCGCCCGGATTGCCTACCATACAGTCTGTTTCGCAACCCATCAGATGCCACACCGGCAATTTGCCCTGTTGTTGATATATCGTAAGCATTGTATTTACAATATCGTTCATCTTTTCGGAATGGATGATAGACATTAACGGATGAGCAGCTCGGTATGTATCCCACAGAGAGAACGTCGTATAGTTTTTGAATGCTCCTTTTTGATGCATTTGAGCGTCAGCTCCTCTGTAATCGTTGTTCACATCGCAAAATTCGGACGGAGCAATCATCGTGTGATAAAGAGCGGTATAAAATACGCGTTTAGCCGCGGCATCGCCTGTTTCTACCAGTACCTTACTCAGTTCTTCATTCCATGCTGTATCCGCGTTTTTGATCGTCTGCTCAAAGTCCCAGCCCGACAGTTCCGCTTGCATATTCAGCTTGGCGTTTTCGATACTGACAGGGGATAATGCCACTTTTACAAACACATTCTCCTTATCTTGGGTATCAAACAACACCTGCCCGTAAGCGCGGCGCGCTGTTATTGTATTTCCTTCCTTAACGGCTGTTGTATCGGATACAATGAACTGTTTCATCGGTTTGGAAAATACGGCGGTAAAGAATACGCGTTGGTCGTTAGCCCATCCTTTTGAATAGCGATAGCCTGATACGACGGTATCATTTTCTTGTACAAGGTATCCTTCGACAGGAGCGTCCCATCCTATTCCGCTTTTCAGGTCAATGATCACCTTGGAAGAATCCGATTGAGGGAAAGTATATTTATGGAATCCTACTCTTTTGGTCGCCGTCAGTTCCACATCAATATTGAACCTGTCGAGGTGAACAGCATAATAGCCTGCTTTTACTTTTTCCGTTTCTCTTCTGAATAAAGAGTAAGTACCGGATGTGGCGTCTTTCAGATTGCCTTTTCTTAAAGTTACATTACCGGTTGCCGGCATCAGGGAAATATCTCCTAAATCACCGATTCCCGTACCGTTAAGGTGCATGTGACCGAATCCGATAATCGTGGAGTCGGAAATATGGTAGCCCGAACACCAATCCCATCCATGAGAATAATTTGTCGGTCCAAGTTGTACCAATCCGAAAGGCACATTTGCGCCTACAAAAACATGTCCGTGATCGCCTGTGCCTATATAGGGATCAACATACTGAGTGAGGTTCGCGACCTCTGTTTGCTGCTTCACTCCACCGCATGAGCTTAATAAGCCACATAAAACCAAGCCGGCAAAGGCAGCTTTTGTCATTTTGTTAAGATTAAAATTCATTGTATTTATATATTAGTTACAAGTTACGAGTTACAAGTTACGAGAAAGTTTTGAGTTTAAAGTTTACAAGAGTTCTTGCAAGCTAGTAAACTCTTATTACTTACTACTCATTACTTACCACTTACTACTTATTATACTCATCGCGCCACCTCTCTACTGTTGACTGATTACAGGACTACTACCCCAATTAAATTGTAAAGTTATCTTTTTTAATTGAATAATTCATTTTATACGATTTAACTGCTCATTTTTTCCTTTTTTTTCACAAATAGGTAATTGAAGTCCACAACCCGAATCCTCTTGGGGAATTAAGGAAGTTTCTGTTGCCATAACAAATAATTTTGCTTAATTTTATAGTCCGATGGATGTTTTTATAGAAGATACCATTTTGATTTTTTAACAAATTACATTTGACTTATGGAGAACAAAGTAACTATTCATTGTACAAACACAGATACATACAGAGATTTTCCCGCGGGTAGCAGCCTTCTGGATATTCTCGACGGATTTGAGGTGCAACTTCAATCCACCATTGTAAACGCAAAGGTCAACAACAAAACAGAACCGCTCAATTACAGAGTGTATAGTAACAAAACCATAACGTTCGTCGATATAACAAACCCTTCGGGTATGCGTACTTACGTCCGTTCGCTATGCTTCCTGCTGTCCAAGGCGGTGGCTGAAATTTTTCCCGAAGCGCAACTGTATATAGAGCATCCAATATCGTTAGGCTATTTCTGCAAAATAAGCGACCGGGCAACTATAAACGAACGGGCTGTGAATGCCATAAAAGCGAAAATGCAGGAATATATTGACGCCGATATGCGGTTTGAAACGGTGGACGAAGAAACAGACAAGGTGGTTAAAATGTTTAGATCCAGAGGATTTGAAGATAAGGCGCTCCTGTTGGAAACATGCGGAGACCTTTATTCCAAATATTATAAGCTAAACGGCTCTGTGGATTATTTTTTCGGATGCCTTGTGCCGTCCACAAAATACATTCATCTTTTCGATCTTCAACTGTACCATGACGGATTATTATTGCAAGTTCCAAACAGGTATAATCCGGTGAAATTAGAGCCGCTTATCGCGCAAGACAAGATGTACAACGTATATAAGGAACACTTGAAGTTCCTCAACATCATAGGGATGGATACCGTGGGAGATATGAATCTCGCCAACAAAAAAGGATTGATGCCGGGTGTAATCAAGGTTTCCGAGGCTTATCAGGAAAAGACGATAGCAAATATAGCCACCGAAATAGCGTCACGTGCTCAAGACGGCGTGAAAATAGCACTCATATCGGGACCGTCATCATCCGGAAAAACGACTTTCAGGATGCGGTTGGAAGTCCAGTTGGAGGTAAACCTCCTCAAACCGATAGGGCTATCCCTCGATAATTATTTCGTAAACAGGGATATGACGCCGTTGGATGAAGACGGCAACTATGACTTTGAATCTCTGTACGCATTGGATTTGCCAAAATTCAACGAAGACCTCGAAAGTTTATTGAGAGGAGACGAAATAGAACTCCCATCCTTTAATTTTTCCACCGGACAGCGGGAATACAATGGAGCCAAGCTACAACTCGAAGAAAACTCGATACTTGTGATAGAAGGCATACATGGATTGAATCCCGACCTGACCAAAAGTATTCCCGACGAGCAAAAATACAAAATATACGTCTCCGCCCTCACGGCAATATCACTCGATAATCACAACTGGATATCAACCACCGACAACAGACTTTTGCGCAGGCTGATACGCGATTACAGGTATCGCAATTATTCGGCGATAGACACGCTGTCACGTTGGCAAAGCGTGCGAAAAGGTGAAGAAAAATGGATATTCCCTTATCAGGAAAACGCCGATGTAATGTTCAACTCCGCCATGATGTACGAGCTTGCGGCATTGCGCCGTTACGCCGAACCTATTCTATCCCAAGTTCCGAACAACGTGCCCGAATACGCGGAAGCTTATCGCTTATTGAAATTTTTGAAATATTTTATATACTTAAATGATAGGGAATTACCTCCAACTTCGTTGTTGAGGGAATTTCTTGGCGGCAGCAGTTTCAAATACTAAGACATTTGAAACTGAGAAGACAGAAAAACGGATCAATAAAGGCTTTCACTTAATAGGGTCGACAAAACAAAGATTTTAATGCGTTGAGCCCTGTTTCGTTTATAGATATAATCATTCCTTTATAGATTTTTGACTATCTTTGTGCCTTTAAAAATAGAAAAATAAAACATGGAAACAGTATTAAGCGGTATCCGTTCCACAGGGAAGTTGCACTTGGGAAATTATTTTGGCGCGTTAAGAAACTTCACAAAAATGCAGTATGAAAATAGATGTTTCTTCTTTATAGCCGATTATCATTCTTTGACGACGCATCCCGACCCTAAAATATTACACGGAAACGTGAAAAATGTATTGACCGAATATTTGGCGGCAGGTATCAATCCCGAAGTATCGACAATATACATCCAAAGCGATGTGACGGAAGTTTGTGAGTTGTATTTATTGCTCAACATGCACGCTTATTTGGGCGAATTGTCAAAAACAGTCTCCTTTAAAGATAAAGCGAGGAAAAACCCGGAAAATGTGAATGCCGGTCTGTTGACGTATCCTACCTTGATGGCGGCGGACATATTGATGCACAATGCCGATAAAGTGCCTGTGGGGAAAGATCAGGAACAACACATGGAAATGACACGCAAATTCGCGCGACGTTTCAATGGCCTGTATGAAGTGGAATACTTCAAAGAGCCGGTTGCCTACAACTTTGGGCAAGAGCTTATAAAAATACCGGGACTTGACGGAAGCGGCAAAATGGGAAAATCGGAAGGAAACTGCATCTATTTAGATGAAGACCCGAAAAGCATTGAGAAAAAAGTAAAACGCGCCCTTACCGATGAAGGTCCTAAAGAACCAAACTCGGTGAAACCGGAATATATAGAGAATCTGTTCACTATACTTAAAGCTGTTTCCACAGAAGAAGTTGTAAAACACTTTGAAGACAAATGGAATACTTGTGAAATCCGTTACGGTGACTTGAAAAAGCAACTCGCCGAAGACATCATTACTGTCACCAACCCGATTCGTGAACGCATCAAAGACATACAAAACAATGATGCTTACCTGCACAAGGTGGTAACGGAAGGAGCTGAAAAGGCGCGTGAAAGCGCAAGCAAAACGCTGAGAGAGGTACGCGAAATAATGGGATTCAAAAAATTCTAAAAAATTTCATGATATAAAGATGAGAAACCTGAATAATTACTTGTTCGGGTTTTTCTTTTTTATGAAAAATGCAATCAGTTAATTATATCTACTGATATTTTCACTAAGTTTGTATATCAGAAAAAATTATATCATAAAAAAACACTCTCAAAACTATCAACTATGGATAATAACGAAAAATACGACTTACTGGCTGAAGGTGAAACCGGATTAGCTTCATCTATGGGTATTTACCCAAAAGATAAGAATTTCAAATTCGACGCCGCGCAAATAGAGAAATCGCTTGCCGGTAATACCGACTTTAAGCTTTTATCCTTTAACGAAGCAGAAGTGGATATTGATTATTCAACGATGAGTTTCAATGCCGAAATCGAATATAAAGAGACGGTTTTCAACATAGACCTGTATGTTTGCAAAACAAAAAACATCAACCTGAAAGATTATAGCTTCGCCAATTCCATAGATGAAGAATCCTTACAGACGGCTTTGGAACAAGAGTATTTTTTGGAAACGTCCATGTACTTTGAACTCGATCCGCTCCATTCATTTCACTTACAACTGAAAATTTTGGATTCGATTGTTCCGAACGCCAGCGTGGTTATAGACTTCATGTCGTATCGCCTTTTATCCGCGAAATGGTTGAGTATAGCGACAAAATCGTCTGTGCCTCCATCTCCCGACTATTTATATACCTTGCATTGCTTATATGATGAGAACGAAGAAAACGGAGATCGAAAATATTGGTTCCATACGCACGGACTGCACCGTTGCGGTTCTGTTGAACTGGAAATGCTCAATTTCAGCCAGGGCGCGGAACAAATGAGCACGCTGATAAATATGTCCGTAAAGAAATTCCTGACGGATCCCGCCAAAGAGAAAGAACGGTTTACGATCGGTTATGACGGGATGGGGATCTGCCTGTGCTGGTTGAGGTGGGAAGAAGCATTGAAAGACCTGCCGAAAGACATATTAGGAGGCGCCGCCGACCGCGACGAAGCCGACAATGTGCACGCCGAACCATCAGGCATTCTTTTCGCTGTGGAAGATGGCAACATGGTATCGCCTGAAATTTATGTGTCCACGCTTGCCGAAAATCCAATCTATTATATTACAAGTGAAGAAACGTCAAGGATGAGTACATTGGCAAAAGAACGCTTTTCCACGTTTGAAAAAACATTTGCGAGAGAATATAAGAAACCCGAAAATAAGTCTTTCTTAAAGAATATGTTAGGTATTAAAGAAGAAGAACAACCGGAATGGTCATTCTTGGTAAAACTTGGTCTGATAGTAGATAATGCCGAAGCCGACAGTGAAAAAGAACATTTGTGGTATGACGTGTTATCTATACAGAATAAACAAATAGAAGGTAAATTATTAAATCAGCCCTATTGGATTTCGGGGCTGAACGAAGGCGATGTCGCCACATACCCTTTGGATGTATTGACCGACTGGATTATATATTCTCCGGAAAATACATACACGCCCGACTCCGCGTACCAATTAGAAAATTAAATAAATATGCATACCCTCTCTGTCATTGTTCCTTGTTATAACGAAGAAGCCGTTATACAGGAATTTTATAAAAGGACAAAACAAGTATTACTTTCGCTGAAAGATATAGACGCGTCTATTATTTTTATTAA
>JAISKQ010000099.1 GCA_031260865.1 Prevotella sp. | reverse complement strand
GGATTTACGAATGTAATCACCGGCTGGTCTTCAACGGTTATCCTTATCATATTCTTCGGGGGTGTACAACTACTAACAATCGGAGTGCTCGGACAATACATCGGGGTTTTGTTCGATGAAGTAAAAAACAGACCGGAATACATCATCGATGAGAAAATAAATTTTGAAGAATAACCGAGTGTTATTCTTCATCTTTTATTTCCTCATAACCAACGTATTCTCCTTCGTTTTTTGAAAATTTCTTTTGCGGCGTATTCGCCGTTGAAGTACTATTGTTCGATTGACGGTGGTTTGCTTTAGCTCTTTCGGAAGACGAACCGAAAAAGCGGATTATTCTGCCCAGCCATACGCCCAACATAAGGAATCCGAAGAGTCCGAGCAATAATAAAAAGCCTAAGAATTTAAACATATTGCGACTAATATTCAATTATAATTCAGTGCAAAGATACTGATTTATTACTCAATTCGCTATATCGGCTTCGGTAATTGTCATTTCTTTATAACCGGAATCATATGCTTTGAAACAACCCAAAGCTCCCCCCGAAAAATTCGTCAACGGATTGGTGGCTCCTCCGGCGGCGACACTCCTCAACGACTTAAAGAAAGTGTACATGCCTTTGTCTAAAGATTGCATTTCTACTTTTATTTGATCTCCAACCTTGAGTTCTTCGTCATTATTATCTTCTTTGTCAAAAAATAATATATTCTCCACCTTCAATCCGTTACGAAATTCATCGTCGTCCAGATAGATGGTTTTCATCGTTTTGCCATTCACCGAAAGCATGGTATAATAATAATTTTCGACATCAGGCGGATCGTTGAACACAATACAAGGCGAGTAATAGTGATCTTTACCCATCTTGATGTCATAGATATACATACTGTCGATAGGGACTGCTTCGGGTATCGTAGCTTTCGCTTCATACACATCCCCGCCAATCGTCACTTTCAAATGATATGTACGCAGGGCTTCTCCCATCATCGACGAAAAGTAGATGCCGGCTTCCTTATTGCTTTCCTTCACAACCTCCGTATTTCCTTTATCGTCTGTTAATTCCACCACAGCGCCTGTTATACGGTTATATGGATCATTATTATAGAATGCTTGCGATTGGGTTAAAATCACAACGCACGGCGCGTTTTCTTTTATGGAGGCGTCAATCACATTTCGCGGCTCTGCCTGCGACAAATCGACATCCACTATTTTTTCACAAGCAATCAGGGAAATAAACAATATTATTAAAAGGATATATTTATTGGCTAAGCTCATTATAAAATTAAGAATTAAGAATTTTAATATCATGAAGTACAAATAGTTGCAAATAATTATCGTAATCTACCTATCAGAATTTAAAATTCCACGAAACGGAAGGTATCACACTGAACAGGTAAATCATATAAGATTCCGACTTGTTACGGTCTTCCTCGTTTTGCCTGAATCCAAACATATAAGGATTCTTTCGGGCATAAGCATTGTACAACCCAAAAGAGAGTTCCGAGGTATAGCGTTTCGTTTCTTTCAATACGCAGGTCGCCCCTAAATCCATACGATGATACGACGGCGCCCGGTATTGGTTTCGACCTTCGTAATAGTATATGGCATGCCCATCCACCGCGTACTTGCCCGAAGGAAATGTCATCGGATTTCCTGAGGCAAAGACCCATGTGGCGGACAGTGTCCATTTCTTATTTAGTTCATAAATGGCGACAACCGAAATATCATGTGTGCGATCCTGATTCGCCACATACCATTCGCCGTCGTTTATTTTATCTATTTTCTTTTCGCTACGCGCCAATGTATAACCCACCCAGCCGTTGAACCGCCCGAATTTCTTTTTCAGGAACAATTCCAGCCCGTAAGTCCGTCCCTTGCCAAAGAGCAACTCAGTCTCTATCACGTCTCGGGAAGCCACATCCGCGCCATCTTTATAATCAATCTGATTTCTTAAATCTTTATAATATATTTCGGCGCTAAACTCAAACATATTATTCCGAAAATTATGGAAGTAGCCCAGCGATACCTGATCGGCAATCTCCGGTTTTATGTAGTTCGTGTTAGGAACCCATCTGTCCATCGGGCTTGCCATATTCGACGTGGTCAGAAGGTGCAGATGCTGGGCGGTTCGCGAATACGCCGCCTTGATGGAGGAAACGTCATTCAACTGATATGCCGCGGAAAGACGGGGTTCGAGATTCCAATATGTTTTAAAAAATTGCCCGCTGTTGGTGGGTATCGTATCCACGATGGATTGGTCGTCCTTATCAAAAGTGTAATAGTCACCTCCCCCTAAAACGCTGAAAGCGGATAGGCGAAGCCCGTAACTCAATTCCAATTTATCGCCCACCTTCATATTATCGGAAGCGTACAGGGCATTGTCCCATGAGTAGCGATGTGTAAACGGAGACACATTCAGTTTGGATACATCTTTGCTTGAAAGCTCTCCGGGAACAACCTTATGATAGACGGATGAAAATCCTAACTTTATGGCGTTCTTATCATTCGGATAGAAACTAAATTCCTGATTCAGATTAAAATCCTTGATGTGTGACGCTATATTCAACCCGGTGGTTAAATCCACGCTTACATTGTAGGAATAATCCGTATAGGATAAGGTTGTGACGGATGCTTTTTTCGCGTCAAAAATATGATTCCACTTCAGTCCGGCGATCGTATTTCCCCAATCCATCATCACCACATCGTTGAGACCTAATTTATCTTTGCCGTAATAAGCGGTGAACGTCAGCTTATCCTTATTGGACAAGACATAATTCAACTTTGCGTTCAGGTCGTAAAAATACAATTTGGAATCTTTAATCTGCTCCACCCCTACCACGTGGGCTAAGGCGTCCGCATAAGTTCGTCGGGCGGAGATGATAAAAGACGACTTCTCTTTCTGTATCGGCCCTTCCAAGGTTAGACGGGAGGAAATCAAGCCTATGCCGCCTGTCAAATGATAGTCTTTAATATCCCCATCCCTCATGCTTACATCCAAGGTTGACGAAAGACGCCCTCCATATTGCGCCGGCATAGAACCCTTATAAAGGGTCATATTATCAACAGCGTCGGAGTTGAATGTGGAAAAGAAGCCAAAAAGATGGGACGGGTTGTATACTACCGCATTATCCATCAGGATCAAGTTCTGGTCATTGCTTCCGCCTCTTACATAGAACCCTATATTGCCTTCGCCCGCTGTTTGCACTCCGGGAAGCAACTGAATTGTTTTCAGTATGTCTCTTTCGCCCAGCAGGACAGGTATTTTACTTATCGCTTTCACCTCTAACTTATCGACACCTGATTGAACATTCTTTATGTTTTCATCTGTCCTTGTGGCGGAAATTTCCACTTCATTCAGAGACACTACATTCCGGCTTAGTTCTATATCCAGCGTTTTATCGCCGTTCAATTTTATCTTTATTTGTTTTGTGCTGTACCCCATGAAGTGAAAGATGAAATTATATTCCGCCTGCGGGAGGGTCAATGTAAAGTCGCCATGACTATCGCTGAAGCTCCCTTGTTGAGGATATTCTTTTACGCTGACAGAAACACCGGATAGAGGTTCTTTATTATCTTCGCCGTGGATTTTACCACTAACTGTATATCGTTTTTGGGAATATGCAGTTGTACTGATGATTACGAAGAATAAAATTAAAAAGTATCTCATATATATTATTGGTCTTCCGTGATCTTTGTTTTATATAGAGCCGGATCGAGGTTTAGCAAAGATAAAATTAATTTATTAAAACGGTTGGATACCGCGTATTTCTTTAGAATACAAAGAGTAAAGAATTAACTATTAATTAACCTTTAAAACTGCATTTCCGCGGAAATTCTTAGAGTTAGCCGTTAGCTTTTCTTTGTCTATGGAGGGGGAGGGGCGGAGGTTCACTGTTGACCTAAAAAAGGTCTTCGATCTATTGAATGAAATGAGCGATGTGTCAATGAGACAATTAGCAAAGAGAGAAAGCAACGAAAAAAGAGAATACAATAAAGATTTATTGATATATTTGTGAACATTTAAACGTATATCTATGAAAACAATACTCTTTTTAATTCTTTTTTTCTTTGGCTTTAATACAATATACGCGCAATCCGGCGGCTTGTTTGTATTGGATAATTATACCGTCCCTGTTGACAAGAAAGGGGCTGTCGTAGGTCAAGCCATCTCTACAAGCGGGAAGTCTATCACTTTGGCAAAAGATACATCCGGTCTGTTCACGATAGACAAAAAAGGTTATATAAGCCTTAAAAAGAAGAAGCTATTAAAGACTAATGCTCCTATCCGCTACGAAATAACCCTGAATGACGGCGACGAAAGAAAAGCCTTTGAACTGGTAAAAGACGATTTTATCCACAATAAGGTAATTGCTCACCGAGGGGCATGGAAAGCCCTCAATTTCAGCCATAATTCGATAAGTTCGCTGAAGCGCGCGGTGGAAATTGGTTGCGAAGCGTCCGAACTGGATATTTGGATGTCGTCCGACAATGTCCTTTTTTTATCCCATGACCCGTCGATAGGAGGCAAAGTAATAGAGGAAACCACCGCGAAAGAATTGGCGGAAATACCGTTGAAAAACGGCGATTTTGTCCCTACGCTGCAAGAATATATAGAGTACATAAAAAGCCAGAACAAGACAAAGCTGGTCATAGAGATAAAAGGCACTGACAAAGGGAAGGCTGTCGCCGATTCGGTCGTACATCTTGTGCATCGTATGAAGGCTCAGGCATGGGTCGATTACATTGCTTTCGGCATCGAGTATCTTATTCGTGTCAAAGAATTGGATCCTCGGGCAAAAGTCTTATACTTAGAATCGGATAAAGGTCTGGAAGAATTAAAGGCCGCGAATATGGACGGCATCGACTTTCATTTTTCCACATTTACCAAGGATGTGGAATTGGCGGGCAAAGCCAAAGCGATGGGATTCCTTACGAATGTGTGGACTGTAAATAAAGAAGAAGATATGAAACTGATGCTGAAACAAGGTGTTGATTTCATAACCACCGATGAACCGGAACTTTTGTTTAAGGTGTTGGAAAAGGAATAAGTAACTGTTAGCATTAGCCATTAGCTTATAGTCGTTAGCCCGTTGGCTTTCAGCTATAAGCTATTTTACTGTTTACCGCTGTTTTTTTTATAAGCGTATTATGGAATTTCTATGATAAAACCCTCTATTATGAAAAAGGACCGTTGTACGTCCGCCTGAGAACGGAGAGAAAGGAGGTGTTTTACAAATCCAAGGAAAAAAACAAACGGAAAAATAGTAACTATCTCACTCGGGAAGCGATTCCCTTATCAAAACGGCTATCCCCTTAGCCCCAACCCTGACCGGGCGATGAAGAAAATTTTCTGCTTTCTTTGTGGCTTACAGTCAGGGTTGGATTCATTAAAAAAGTCCGGCGTTCAAAAACCGGACTTTTCGCGACTGAGCGTTTTATTCTATTTTCTTCTCTTTCTCGATATAGGAGAAGGTTGTCACATAATTTTCAAAAGATTTATTATTCATTACGCCGGACATTGTGGCTTTGGTCACAAGCTCATTCTCATCGAAAGAATATTCATACCGAATATCGGCGTATAGGATGTCTTCCTTCTCGTTTATTTTTCTTATTTCGGTATGGATTACATTATTTTTACTTCGGGTTCCCATATAGTCCGAAAAGAGGGGAAGATTATACATCAACCAACAATCGGTTCCTATATTAAACGTATTCCGCGGCATTTCGTAACAATATTCGGATGGAGCCGCATGAACTTTATCGTCATAAGAATAGATAAACCGGTAATCGTCGGAGGTCGAAACTTCCGTGATATTTCCATTAACCACCGTGTATGTTTCGCTATAGGTCAATGAAGCGACATTGCCTGCGAAACTGTAACGGTTGAGTTGCTTCATGTATCCGGCGGCGTCATACACAAATGTTGTGGAGTCATTGATCGACATGATTTTCGACGCCCTGTTTTCTTCGGTGTATCTGTGATGCAAGGCATATTTAGCTCGTTTATCAGCATTGAGAAAAATCAATAAACTATCATAATAAGCCATATTTTCATTTGGTCTGATAATCCTTGAATAAGAAACCTTGTTATTCAAATAATCAACGACAATAGTAGAGTCTTTTTTATTTAAACTCTTTATCGTCTTCATTAAGTCATCGTCCGTATAAGTGAATGTATGACCGTTACGCGCCGAAAATCCCGGATTTTCGTTGGGATAGGTCACCGTTTCCAACAACCAGTAGCATTCAAAAACTTCAAGTTCTTCCGGATGATATAATTTTATCAACTCATCGGAACAAGATGAAAAGATAGATATAAGCGCTGCAAAAATAAAGTAGCAGGAGAAAGGTTTCATTTCTTAATAAAGTTAAACCGTTTTGTATCAGCAAAGATAATACTAAAATATTATTAAGCAACAAATTCTATAAACTGTTTAAAATTTATTGGTATATCCTTCTTTAAGCTATTTTGAGATAGATTTTTTGCTCTTTTCTTGTCGGTTTGTCGGGGGTAAGTTTTTGCGAATAGGAGGGCTTGAAGGAGAAACATACGCGGGCGCGGCTATGTGTGTTCTGCCGGTGCGGATTTTTATTCGTGCCATCGCTCGCTCGGCGTGGTAGCTTGCAAAAAAAGAAAGAAGAATAAAAAATATATGTCGAAATCCGCATCTTTTTAAAACAAAATTATCTATATACATGAGTTGGAAGTTTTGAGTTTTGAGTGATAAGTTTTGAGTGTACAAGTTTACTAGCTTGCAAGTTTACAAGAAAAAGAATGGCGCGAAGCTGTGTCACCTGCAAACTGTTACTTTTGTCACCTTTTGTAATTAGTCATTGGTTTTTCGCTGTTGATTGCTCACTGAAAAGAGGTCTTTGAAATAAATGAAAATTGGTGCAAAGCGATGTTACCCGAAAACTGTTACTTTTGTTACCTTTTTGTAACAATTTACCATTAGGTGTTGACTATACGCTGAAAAGGTCTTTGATATATTTGGAATAGTTACGAGAAAGAATATTAAGAAAGAGGAATATTAAGAATTTAAAAAGGCTCAAAGTTTTGAGTTCAAAGTATTTATTACTTATTACTTAATTGGCGGTTTCGACCCAACGGGTCGTATGTTTCTAGCTAATATCAAAATCTCATCTATACGACCCCGTAGGGGTCGAATGTAGACGGTATGTGTTTTGCTATAAACATACGACCCCTTCGAGGTCGTTTTATAGCCGATAATCCGTCCTATCATCCTTTTTTAGTTTTTTAGTTTACAAGAAGAATGGCGCAAAGCGGTGTCACCTGCAAACTGTTACTTTTGTCACCTTTTGTAATTAGTCGTTGGTTTTTAGCTGTTGATTGCTCACTGAAAAGAGGTCTTTGAAATGATGATGTAGTTACGAGTTACGAGAAAATGAGAGAATGGACGAAAAAAGAGACAGAGAAAGCAGAAGGAAAAAGTGTTACTTTTGTTACCTTTTGAGTTTTAAGAGCCTGCTTAAATTTTATTGGTTCAATTTCATTATACTAATGCGTCGTCGAGGTCTTGTCGGGCGTCAGCCAACGCCGTTTACTTCATGGACGGGGCACCCGCAGGGCGAAAAAGGCGTAAAACGAAAACGTGTTTGAGCTTATCCGCCGATTCGGATATAACAGC